>JBAMLQ010000074.1:0-22081 GCA_039793505.1 Candidatus Micrarchaeia archaeon | reverse complement strand
CTTCCTCTTCTGCCACCAGGCCTCTTTGTTGTATCTGTAGGTATCGGGGTGACATCTTCTATGCTTCCTATCCTAATGCCACTTCTTGCCAAGGCCCTTACAACTGCCTGTGCTCCAGGTCCTGGGGTTTTTGAGCCGTGGCCGCCTGGAGCTCTTATCTTTATGTTTATATGCGTTATTCCTTTTTCTATTGCCTCTGCTGCTACCTTGTACGCTGCTTGCATTGCAGCATAGGGCGTGCCTTCTTCATGGTCCGCGTCTACAACCATGCCTCCACTTCCAACAGCCAGGGTCTCTGCACCAGAAAGATCAGTAAGCGTTATTATTGTATCGTTCTTAGATGAGTAGATGTGGGCTACGCCCCATCTTATTCCCTTTGGCTTATGCTTCTGCTGAGCCATCGCTACTTCTTCCTCATATGATATCTCTTCCTTCTTTGACTTCTTCTGCTCTTTTGGCTCTTCTTTTTTTGTTGCTGTCTTTGCCATATAAACACCATCAAGCCGCTTCTCCCTCACCCTCAGTTATCGCCCCTGCTTCGTTTCCTGCTTCGTTACCTTCACTTGGCTCACTGCTTGGCGCAGAACGGTGCGGGGATGAAAGCACATTATGCTCAATGTTGAAAGGCTTGTAATAGCTAATTCCTTTCTCTTCCTCGGGCCTTACCATGTAGCTGGGCCTGTTTACCTTCCTGCCGTTTATAGCTATGAAGCCGTGTGTTATGAGTTGCCTTGCCTGCTTTATAGTCTTTGCCAAGCCCTTCTTGAACACGACAGTTTGCAAGCGCCTCTCGAGAAACGCCTCTTGACTAAGCACGAGAAGATCATCAAGATTTGCATCACTTCTTACAATGCCGTATTTGGCAAGCCTGCTTATAATTTGCTTGCCTTTCTCCTCGCTTGCCTTGCCGGAGAAAAGCTCCTTAACGTTTCTCCTTATCCTCCTAAGCTCAGTCGAAGCTTTCCAGAGCTCCCTGAGATTTCTTAGGCCATACTTCTTTACGAGCTCATGCTCCTCCTGTATTCTCTGTCTGTCCCACATCATCGAGGGCTTTTCATATTTTTTCCTTAATCTTCTAGGAGCTCCCATAATCTCACTTCTTCTGAGCCTCTTTCTTGCCCTGCTCCGTCGCCTTAGCTGCCTGCTGGGCAGCCTTCTTTGTAACTCCGACTGTGGCTCCAGTTCTTCCAGTGGATCTTGTCTTCTGGCCGCGCACTTTTTGGCCGTATTGATGCCTGAAGCCACGCCATGTCTGGAGCTTTATATCATTATCAATATCCTGCCTTACCTTAACTGTTAGGTCGCTTCCTATAAGATGCATATCCACGCCTGTTTCCCTATCACTTCTTCTATTCAGAAGATACCTTGGTATGCCGAATTTTTCTGGGTTCTTCATTATTGATTCCAAGCTGCTTACCTTTTCTTCGGGAAGAGAACCTATTTTTGTTGAAGGACCTATCCCGAATCGCGCCATTGCAACATTTGCAATCGCCTGGGCCATTGTGCTTCCGATACCCTTTACCTGCATAAGAGCTTTTGCAATCTTGAAGTTACCGTTAATATCTCTTCCTGCAATTCTGACTATAGTTACCTCTTCCTTTTTCTTAGCTTCCTGCTTGTTTGCATCTTTCGCATCGCCCATTTGCTCACCAATCGCCAGGGCTGGGATTTTCAGAAACCTTTTGAACCCAGAAGGCTCAGAAGAGCCATACGCTTGCAGGTTTTTATCTCCAGGCGTACGCGTTACCGGATTCCGCCACCCTGGCTTATTGAATATTTATCCTGAAACCTTTATAAATAGGTTTCTAACATTCTGTTGTTTGATATTAATAGAATAACTATAAATACTTTTCTTAGCTGCTTGCCGCAGCATTGAGTATCATCTGTTTTGCTTTCTCAACTCCAATTGCTTCTATGAGCTTGCCAAGCCTGGGGCCGTTGTCCTTTGATATTAGGGCATTGTAAAGCTCCTTGAATAGAGCGCTTGGCTCTATACTCTTCTCCTTTGCAACCTCGTATACCTTGTTGTGTATCTCTATAGCACTCATGCTTGAATTTAGGGACTCGGCAAAATATTTTGCAACTTCTTTATGTTCTTTTATAACGCCTTGCTTTATCGAGAAATTGTACCTCTCTGGCTCTAGGCCGCGCTTAAGCCATTCCTCTATATATGGGCTCAGGTACTTTACCCCCTCTGAATCTTTTGTAACTTCACTTACTTTATCCCAGTCTTTGTATACCTGATAATAAAGTAGCACCTCCACAAAAGGTGCATGCCATTTAAGCCCTTTTGTGGCAAACTTTAATGCAAGCTTCTTTTTCTGGTCTGCCCTATCCTCGGGCTTGTCGATCCTGCTTAGCCTTTCTACCTCGTCAAATATCTTTATGAGCTTCTCGCCTTCAAGCGTTATGTCTTTGTTCTGCTGTATATTGGGCTCAATGAGCATATACTTTATGATCTCTGGCGGGAGTATTTTTATTATCTCCCTTGCGCCCATGCCTATTCCCTTCGACTTCGAATATTTTTTGCCTCCAAAAAGGACAAAGCCAAACTTGTAACCGACTGGCGGATCCCTCTTCAGTATTTCTTTATGTATAGCTACGGCTGTGTCCCAGCTGCCCCCTTTTGTAAAGTGGTCCACGCCCCCGCCTTCTATTGAGGTGTTGAAGACGGCTTGCCAAGCTGGCCAGTGAAGGCGCCATTGGAGCTTGTACTTGTGGTCGCTTATTTTGCCCTTTCCCCTGTAGCCACAGCCTTTTGCATAGCCTACATCCTTGTCGCAAACATATTCATATTCTTCATCGTTGTGCCATACGACTCTTGTGGTTGCAATCTTCCCACATTTCTCACATATCGGCATGATCGGACTCCAGTCTCCAAGCGATTTTGGATCTTTGCCAGATGTCCTTGCTATTATCTCCTTGGCCTTTTCTTCTTCCTTTAAAAATATCCTTGCATAGGGATCAAATAAACCTTTGTCATAAAGCTCATTTACGGGCTCTACTATTATATTGAGGTCAAGCGCCTTCATCACATACTTTGCCTCCTCTAGATAGTGCTCGCCGAGCGAACTATGGCAATTCATAGGATCCTTTACATTTGCCAAAGGCTTGCCGAGCTCATCTTTCAATACATTTTCATAAGGTTCAAGCTCCTTCGGTATGCTGTCAAATGCATCGAGTATGTCGCCAATGAAATAGAACTCAGTCTTGCAGCCTCTTTCCTCAAGCGCCTGCTTGATCGTATGAGGGTAGAGGAACTCACAGACAGTGCCCAAATGCGCAGGCCCACTTGTTGTTATGCCTGACGTTATTATGAATGGTTCTTTCTTCTCTGCTATAACCTTGTCTGCTATTATCTCTGCCCAGTGCTTTTCCCTGAGCTCTTCTCTCTTCTTGTCCTCCATAAACATCACGCGGGCCCGAGGGGATTTGAACCCCTGACTTGCTGGTTAAAAGCCAGCCACTCTGGCCAAACTGAGTTACGGGCCCAGTAAGCAATATAGATTAATAGATTAAATTTTATAAACAAAAGCATATAAATAAAATGTGGTATGATGAATTTCTGGAATTACCTAGAAACGCTCAGCACTTCCGAAAAGTTTCCTGAAGAGAAAGTGCAACTTGGATTGAGGAAATCAACATACATGCCTAATTTCAGGGCGTACGCTTCCATAAGCTCCATTATGGACCTCTCGAAGGAGATAAAGCAGGGCGAAGCTTTTCTTGAAAAAGAATCTAAGGGCTTGAGATATGTTTTTGCATACAACATTACATACGACATTCTTCTTTCCTTGTATGAAGTAAGCACTTTCAGGGGCATCTTTGCGAGAATCGCCACACCACTTTCAAAAGATGAGTCAAATCGCCTTCAAAAAATTCTTGACAAGATAAATGAAAAAAATGTTGAGGTAAGGCTTATAGGGTTGCAGAGCAAGCAAAGCAACTACAAAGAGCTGCTGCAGCCAGTCTTAAAAATGGCAAGGAGAAAAGGCGAGCTTGTCGAAGCAGACCTATTTGGAAACGAAGCAAGGCATATAGCAATAGACCTGAAGACTGGGCTTTCTTACGACGTGCTACTTGAAAACAGAATTTACAGGCCAGGCGAGCTAATAAATACGCAGAGCTTTGATGATTTTTCAAAAAGTGCCTTGAGACTTAAACTCAAATAATTTCTCGTAGAGGGGCCCATTTGGGGTAAGCGTGCTTTTTATCAAGCAAAATGAGCTTACCTTGAATGTGCCAAAATTATAATCTTTATATTTCTCTATAAAGGAGAGAAGCCTGCCTTTGTCTCCATATTTTACCCTTGCTATGGTGATGTGGGGCTTGTACTCCTCCTTTTCGAAACTGACAGAGCTCTCTTCCAGCTTGGATGAAAGATCTTTGTAGAGGGTTGCAAGTTCAATGCCTCCATCCCTTATGCCTGCGAATATTACCTTTATGAACTTTGGGCTAAACGTAGCTATGCCGAAGACCTCGATTTCAAATGGATTCCATTTTACACTCATGAGCGAAGAGATTATTTTCTCCTTTTCGTCTTCTGATTTTTCGCCGAAGAAATGCAAAGTTAGGTGCATCGCATTTTTATTTACGCGCGTAATGCCTGGAGCATTTAGTTCTTCACCTTTTTCTAGGATCTTTTCCTTTATTCCTTCAGGCAGTTCTATCGCTGTGAAAAGCCTCATGATTTTATATAATATTTTATCTATTTATCCTTTGCTAAAGAATATTGGTGCTAGCATGGTTACGATAAAAGAGTTCATGCAGATAGACATAAGAATAGGCAGGATAGTAGAAGTCGAACCGCATGAAAAGGCGAAGAAGCCCATGTACAAGCTGAAGGTAGACCTTGGTAAAGAACTTGGTGTAAGGCAGATAATCGCAGGCATAGCAGGAAAATACAAAAAGGAAGAGCTTGAAGGCAAGCTCATTGCTGTTGTAACAAACCTTGAGCCAAAAGAAATTGCAGGTGAGGTCTCGAATGGCATGCTGCTCGCAGCGGAGGATGAGAGTGAAACGCTCTCGCTGCTTGTCCCAGACAAGGAGATAAAGGAAGGTAGCATCGTTCACTGATGATTGAATGATAATATGCATAACGGGAATGCCGGGCTCTGGAAAGAGCGTTGCCGCTAATTATCTGGCCAGAAAAGGCTTCAAAATCGTAGAGATGGGAGATATAATAAGGGAGAGAATGAAGAAGGAAGGCATTAGGATAACGAATGAGAGCATAAGGGAATATTCCCTTTCTCTCAGAAAAAGGTTTGGCAATGATATAGTTGCAAGGCTCACCGTGCAAAAGATGAAAGGAAATAGGAAGAATATTGTTATAGTCGGAGTGCGCAGCAAAAAGGAAATTGATTATTTCAGGAAAAAACTTGGTGATTTTTACGTGCTTGCCCTTACAGCACCTAAAATGGTAAGATATAAGCGGTTAAAAGAGAGGAGAAGGCAAGATGATATGGTTACAATGAAGGCGTTCAGATACAGGGAAGAAAAAGAGAAGAAATACGGCATAGAAAGTGCAATAAAAAACGCAGATTTTATTATATCAAATACTTCAAGCTTGAACGAATTAAAAAAGAATATTGATGCTGTACTCTCATATGTGACATCCTACTATGTTGATTTGACTGCAGCAGGACGCCGCAGCCAATAATGTTTTTCAGTTAATTCACGGTTCTGTCCGCAAATACGGTTGATAGGGTATAAAAGGGGCACTGTCCATAACGGTTTAAGGCGACCAATATGAACGGCCCCTACATATATTGTAATTCGTTACGATTTGTAGCGCAGTTTTTAGGTATTGCAAAGGACATAGCAGTACTTGATAGAACAGGCAACAAAAAGTGCCTATTTTTACTTGACGTCATTAATCAACCGAATATTAGAAAGAGCCTCTTTTTGATATTATATTATAAGCTTAACAGTTTAATAATTTAACTAACTAAATAATTTTAGTGAGAGCATGCGTTATATTGGCTACATTGCATTTTTCTTTGCAATCTTAGCCTTGCCTTATGCTTCCAAGGCCATGTATCTTAATGTTGAAGGGCCCGTTAATGGCACGCTTTACAATAATGGGAGCATATTCCTTGGGAAAGTTGGTCCTGGAGAGAGCTTTTATGTGCTTGCTTCTCCAACTACAACAAATGCAACAGGATTTCTTGTAAATATAGGCTGGGACACGCTTGAGGCAGTAAAACTGCCCTATGGCTGGTCTGCACAGCCTTCTCCACTTTATGAAAATCCTATGAAGATGAAAATTACTGTCGCGCCAAATGCACCTTACGGAATGTATGAAATAACCTTGAGGGCAGTAAATATACAGAATTATTCAAGGCTCGGAAACCTGACTTTCAATGCATACATAAACGTAACTCCAGATGTATTTGCGTTAAATGTAGTGCCAAAGGTCGCAGAAGCTGGTGTGGGGCAGCCGGTAAATTTGCTTATTACGATAAACAACACAGGCATATCTGATGACCCATTTGTGATAAATGCATATGGTTTGCCGGCATGGAACATCTCCGATACAGTGATTGCCCTTCATGGAAAAACAAGCAAATTCATATATCCTGTGTTTGTTAACGAGCCTGGCGTTTATAAATTCAATCTGAGCGTGAGCTCGGCTACAAGCCCGTTGATACATAAAGAATACCAAATAAAACTTACAGGCATTGCAAGCATATCGAATGATTACGGCTCCATAAATGAAGGTGTTGTGCTCTCCCCAGTGATTTATGAACCTGCATATGCAGTGATGCTTTTCCTTAAAGATTTGTACAATTATATATTCCGCTGAAGTGAAAGTATGCCAAGCAAAGAAAAAAGTGGAGCGAAGAAGATACTATGGATTAGAGCAAAAAAGGATCTAGACCTTGTAAGGGGAGCATGCAGTTTTGATACATATTCTAAGGAACTCCTTCTATTAAAGAAGAATGGAAGAAATATACTTTTCCTTCTTGGAGAAGAATTGGATGACACTACAATTGCGTACTATGTCGAAAATTCTGCAAGCGGAAAGGTCATAGCCTACACTGCAAGCAGCGAAGGCGAAAGGATTTCATACATAAGCAGACCAATGACAGATCAGCTGAACCTTCACTACATAAACATTCTCTCAATAGATTTCTTCCCGTTTGAGGAATCCAAAAAGGCCGACGTAATAAAGGTAGGAATAAATGAAAGCGACAGCCTGATAAGAAGCATCGTAAAGAAGGCGGTTGAGAAGGAAGAGATAGAGAGGGCTTACATCTTCGAATCAAAGGGAAAGAAATTTATAGGCGTTTTTGACTTGTTTGAAGAGCTTACCAATTCAAAAAAGGTTTTTTACTATGCAGAGCTAAGCAGCTATGCTGAAAGCGCATTTATAAGATATAATTATTCGAGCGACAAAATAGAATTTACAAACGAATTCGGCGAACACTCGTATCTTTATATAAAGCTTGTGAATCTTGCAGAGCCTTTCCCATTTTTCTCAACCTAATAGGAATAGATTTATAATATAGTTTGAAATTATCTTCTTAATGTGCCCGAATAGCTCAGTGGTAGAGCGACTGGCTGTTAACCAGTAGGTCGCAGGTTCGATCCTGCTTTGGGCGGCCTTTTTAGATATGATGAAGGCTTATGCTTTTGACTTCGAAATTTTTGTGCTCCACGGTTACATAGCCCAATGAACTTTTGAATATGTTTGACTTCTCTCCCAGCGTGCCGCAGAATACATTCTTACCAAGTATTCCAAGATAGTGCAAATGCCCAAGGAAAAGGTACTCTCCAATTGGCAAGCCGAAGTAGAATCTTACCAAGGAAGAAAGGATGTAGGGAGCTATGTTGATATGTATTCTACTTACATGCTTCACGAAATGATAGCCAATCTTTTCAACTATGAGGCTTTTTTCGAGGTTCCCATGGAAAAAGTTCATGTTCCCAATTCTGAAAACAAAATACTCCCTTTTGTTTATTGGAGAGAAGCTGTCTAGTATTTTTGGAATTTCTTCACCACTATAATATGTATAATCGTTGTCGCCCAGCATTATGATCGATTTCCTCAGCGGAAATATTTTGTCAAGCTTTGAAAGAAATTCTTTGTATGCCAGGTCCTTTTTCTTGAATAATTCCAATTCAAGATTATCGCCCAATAGGACGAGATTACTTGGCTTCTCGCTTTTTATTATCCTTGATATTTCCCCGAGTGTGGCACTTGGATAATGTATATCAGACAGTATAAGCATCTTCATAATTATGTTTTCCTCATTTGCTTTTATATTCCTTTTCGATTAAATAAAATCATGGGCGACGTAATAGAGGTAAACGGAAGAATCTATGGAATAAGATATCTGCCCGTGGATTCCAAGATAGCCAAGGCTATGGTTGAGGACGGCGAAGTTATAATAAAGATCCCGAAACATTATCCGGAGCGAGAGAAGACTCATGCTATAGAAAGCCTTAAGAAAAAGGTGAAAATTCGACTTATTAAAGATCCAAATTGGGGCAGGGTAAGATATCCAAACTTCTATGACGGTGAAGAGGTGAATCTGCTAGGAGAAAGATATATTATACGGATAATTGAAAATGGCAGGAAGGCTAGGGGTTCGATAAAGGGAAATGAACTTGTTTTAAAGCTTCCAAATGCCGATAGGAAGAGAGTGCTAAGGCTCATGCTTAGGCTTGTCTCCAAAGCGATGCTAGACAAACTAAAGAACAGAATATGCGAGCTGAACCAAAGGTACTTTGGCTTTGAGGTGAAGGATGTTAAGCTAAGGTATGCGATGAATAGATGGGGAAGTTGCAATGCAAGGACCAAAAGGATAAATATAAACTTCCTTGCACTTATGGCACCGAGCGATGTACTCAACTATCTCATAATACATGAGCTTGCACATCTTAAAGAGCCTAACCATTCGCATAAGTTTTGGGAGCTCGTTGGCAATGCCTGTCCAGATTACAAAGAAAGGGCCAGATGGCTCAGGAAAAACGGAAGATTGCTAGGCTTGGGCATGCCTAACGAGGCAAAGAAAGAAATAAATATATTAATATAGCTATAAATAAGCACTCAGTTGCTTGATTCTTTGCAGATGAGATGATGAAGATAGAGTTTTTAGAGAATTCTCCAGAGGCCATACGATTTAGTATCAATGATGTAAGCACAGATTTTGTGAATGCACTTAGAAGGACTATAATCAGCAGGGTAAAGACGTTTGCAATAGACACAGTTACATTCTATATCAATACCAGCGCCATGTTTGACGAATATATAGCGCATAGGATAGGGCTTGTGCCGATACTTACTCCAGAAGGCTATGACGAAAAGGATGAGATACTGTTTACCCTTGACATGGAGGGGCCTTGCACGGTCTATTCAAAAGACCTTGTAAGCAGCGACAAGAAGGTAAAAGTTGCAATCGAGGATATACCGCTTATAAAGCTAGCAGAAGGCCAAAGGATAAAGCTAGAAGGTAAGGCAGTAATGGGGAACGGCGCAAAGAGCGCAAAATTCCAGCCAGGCTTGGCAACCTACGAAAAGAAAGGAGAAGGAAAATTTGAGTTTTACATAGAGACCTTTGGCCAGATGCCTTCAAGGGAAATTTTAAATAAGGCATTGGAGATAATAGAAGATGATTTAAAGGATGCGGAAAAAAGTTTAAAATAGCGCGGGGGTGGCGGAGCCTGGTCAAACGCGCAGGATTGAGGAAGGAATTCAAAATTCCTGTAGCTTTAGAGCTTGCGAGAGTTCAAATCTCTCCCCCCGCATGGTGATTAAATGAAGAGTTACATAGAGAAAAAAGAGATAAATGATTGGCTTGCTAAGCTTGACAAAGCGCTGAAGGAAGGGACAAGGAGCAGAGGCTTTGTCTCTTTGCTCAAGAAGTATGCAGCTCTTCCGAGGAGGGAGAGAATTGCAGTAAACCTAAGGAAGCTTGACAAAATCGCTAAAGATGGTGAGCACTTGATAGTGCCTGGAAAGGTTCTCGGCATAGGCAATGTAAGCAAGAAGTTCAGCATAAGCGCTATAGAATATTCAGGCTCAGCGATAGAAAAACTTAAAAAAAGTGGCTGCAATGTTATAAGCTTAGACGAAGCATTAAAGGCCAAGGATGCAAGAATAATAGTTTAGGCGTATTCAATGGAGGAAAAGATAATAAATGGTGAAGGAGCAATACTCGGAAGGGCGGCTAGCAGGATAGCAAAGATGCTCCTTAACGGCGAGCATGTGGCTGTGGTAAATGCAGAAAAGATGCTCATAAGCGGGCATGAAAAGAATATTATAGAGAACTACAAGCAGAGGCTAGACCTTAAAGACAAGGCAAATCCGGAGCACTCACCATACTGGTCCAGGAAGCCAGACCTGTTTGTTAAAAGGGTTATAAGGGGCATGCTCCCCTACAAAAGGCCAAAGGGCAAAAAAGCTTACAAGCTTCTAAAGGTTTATATAGGAGTGCCTGAGAAATATAAAGAGAAAAAGATTGAAGAGATAGGCAAAAAAGAGACTAGCAAGATGTTTGAAAACGTCATCACTGTAAAGGAGCTCTCTGAAAGGCTCGGATACAAGGTGTAAATTTGGAACAGAATCTGGAAAATATTAATAAGGAACTTGGTTCTCTTGCGCCACAGCAGGCAAATGAGAAGAAGGTAGCAAAGCCTAGGAGAAGGGCACCGAAGCAGAAGGTTATAATAACCAAAGGAAAAAGAAAAGACGCTATTGCAAGGGCCAGACTTACGAAGGGAAATGGCTCTATAAGGATAAATGGAAAGGACATTAGTCTTATACAACCAAGAGAGGTCAGAGAACTTATTCTCGAGCCCGTAAACTTCTCTAACATGACAAAGGAGATAGCCCAGTCTTCGAGGATAGATGTCAATGTTAAAGGCGGTGGCATAAGTGGCCAAGCGCAGGCAGCAAGAAGCGCGATCGCCAAGGCGATAGCGGCTACGGCGAATAGTGAGATAATAAGGAAAGCTTATATGAGGTACGACAGAACGTTGCTTGTAGATGATGTAAGACAGGTGGAGCCAAAGAAGTTCCTAGGGCCAAAGGCAAGGGCAAGATTCCAGACCTCTTATAGGTGAGAAAATGATGATACCAGTTAGATGTTTCTCATGCGGCCAAGTAATTGGTAATAAATGGGAAAAATTCAAGGCAAGAGTTGACAACGGAGAAGATCCTGAAAAGGTTCTTGACGACCTCGGAGTAAAGAGGTACTGCTGCAGAAGAATGCTCACGAGCCACATAGACCTGATAGATGAAGTAATCGAGTACGGAAGGAAATAAAAAGAAATAAAAAAGAGAGCATTCAAAATAATGATTAGCGGGGTCGTCTGCTAGCCTGGTTAGGCTCTGTGCTTAGGGGGCACATGACCCGAGAGGATTTCCGGGAATTCAAAATGAAAATGAAAATCTCGGCGACCCCGAAAACAAAAAGGTGCATTTATGACTGATGAATTGCTTGTAGACCAGTCTGTCTATCTAGAGGCAGGCGTGCATATAGGCACAAAGGTAAAGACGCCCGGCATGAAGAGGTTCATATACAAAGTCAGGGAAGACGGACTTTATCTCCTTGATTTGCCAGAGATAGACAAAAGAATAAGGATTGCTGCAAAGATGCTTGCAAGATACGACGAAAAAGAGATTATTGTAACAGCATCAAGGATATATGCGATCGCCGCAGCTTCAAAATTTGCAGAGATAACCAAAACGAAGCTTATCTCTGGAAGGATAATGCCTGGCATATTTACTAACCCAAATAGGGAAGATTTCATAGAGCCTTCAATACTTCTCGTAAGCGACACGAGAAATGAGAAGCAGGCAATAAAGGAGGCGAGCAAAACAAATATACCCGTAATCGCCCTCTCTGATACAGACAACTGGATAAAATTTGTAGATCTTGTAATTCCATGCAACAACAAAGGAAGGCGCTCTTTGGCTGTAGTATATTATCTTCTTGCAAGGGAGTTCCTGAAAGAGAAAGGTATAATAAAGTCCAATGAGGAATTCAATTACAAGGTCTCGGACTTCGAGGCAAAGGTTGAGATAAAGGCTAGATGATGGGCTTGAAGCTTCAAGCTGCTGTTGATTTCCTCATGTCGTATGGTATAGCCCTTATAATAATTGTTATAGCTGTTGCTGTAATATACAAGGTTGGCGTTCTTAACCCAACAACTGCTCCTGTTATGTGCGTCCCAAGTCCTGGATTTGCATGTGGCATAGCCATGATAAACACAACAGGCTCATTGAGCATAGCATTGAGCCAGGCTACTGGCGGACCCATAATAGTCAAGGGAATAGCCTGCTCGTCAGCTGTTAATGGGACCACAAACAATCCTGCATTTGGCAACATATTTGTAACAGCAAACTCGCTTTATTATCCAGCAAACGCCTATCCGAACAACCAGCTTGTAAACGGAATAACATTGTATAGCGGCAGCAGTTATACTTTCCAGACCAACTGCTATAACAATCTTGGCATAGCTTCTGGAAAATTAGGCAATGTGTTTGTAGGCTATATCTGGCTAAATTATACCATTCCGAGTTATCAGCAGACGGTCCAGCAGGTCGCGATGATAAGCTTGAAATACACCTAGCTGTATTTTCTGAGCTTTGCTATCTCTTCTTCTCCGATCTTCTTGAACAGCGGCTCTGGCTTCACTATATTAAGCTTTGCTCCGCTCCTCAACTCGCTCATCAGGCAGCTTGCCTCGGGAGTCTGCTCGTTGAATATAGACAATACTTTCTTGCTTGCATCCGGCACAAAAGGATAGAGCATGTTGCCAAGCTTGAAGATTGCATCGAGCAGAAGATAGGCTATATTTCCTATTCTTGCTTTTGAATTTTCATCATTTGACTTTGCAAGATTCCACGGCTCTGTCTTGCTTATGAATGTGTTGCCAAGAGAGGCGATGTCTATGGCATTTCTAAGTGCTTCCCTTATCCTTATCTTCTTGAAGTTCCTTACATACTCTCTTCCTTTCTTCTCGATGTCATTCATGAACTTCTTTTCTTCTTTGGAGAGAATATCCTCGTTGAACTGGGGCACTGTGTTTCCAAAATTGGAGATCGCAAGCGTCAATGCCCTGTGTATGAAGTTGCCTACAATGTTGTTCATGTCGTTGTTTACTATTTCCATTATCCTCTCTATGGAGATTTCCACATCAGCCCCTTCAGGAAGGAGCTCTGCGAGTATAAACCGCCAGTAATCAGGAGGCAATATTTCGAGCGCGTTTTCCAGATTGAGCCCCACGCCCTTGCTTTTTGAGAACTTAAGGTTGTTTGACAAAAGATACTCATACGCATAGATTGTATAAGGGAGGACAAACTTCTTTCTTGTACCTATTAATATGCCTGGCCACATCAGGGTGTGGAATTCTATATTATCCTTGCCCATGAACTGAACAAGCCTGGACTTGCCTAGCCAATACTCTTTCCACTTCTCTTTATCCCATTCTCTTGTTATTCCTATGTAGCCTATTACTGCATCAAACCAAACATAAAAGACCTTGTCACTGAAGCCTTCCAGCGGCACTGGAAATCCCCATTTGAGGTCGCGCGTTATCTCCCTCGGCTCGAGGCCACGCCTTATATAATTAAGCGAGTGATTTATCGCATTTTTGCTCCAGTTGTGCTTTGAATTCTTCTCTATGAAACCCTTTATCTCTCCCTCCAACGCCTTCATGTCAAATGCAAGATTGGTTGTTTCCTTGAATTCTATGCTCTCTCTTCCACAAATGGTGCAATGAGGCTTTATAAGCTCTTTTGGAGTTAGGAGCCTGCCGCAGTTCTCGCACTGATCTCCACGCGCATATTGATAGCCGCAGTAAGGGCATGTACCTTCTATGAACCTATCGCTCAAAAACCTCTTGTCATACGTGCAGTATGCAAGCTCTGACTTTACTTCTGTTATATAGCCATTCTTGTAGAGGGCATTGAAGATCTCGTAGACTGTCTCCTTGTTTTCCTCAGTATCGGTTTTGCCATAATAGGTAAAGGTGCACTCGAACTTTTCAAAAATTTCTTTTATCTTGTTGTGCATAGAATCCGCAAGCTCCTTGGGCTCGACACCTTTTTTAAGTGCTTGGAGCTCTATAGGAGTACCATGTTGATCTGTGCCACAGATGAATATCGCATCTTCGTTGCACATTTTCAAGAACTTGTAGAATATGTCTGCTGGCAATACTGAGCCTACCATATTGCCTAGGTGGGGCACCCCTTCGGCATAAGGGAGGGCAGATGTTATTATATACTTCATTGGCACACCATAAATATTGGTAATAAATTTTATAAGATACCTTTTTTATTGTTTTTGCTAATTAATATTATATTGCTTTTCTTTAGGGGGTTATTGTGGATGCTGTCAAGGCAGAAGAATATAGGACTAAGTTTATAGAATTTTACAATGCTTATTATCTTAGCCAGATTAACGAGATGTTTATAGCGTATCCTAAGAAGAGAAGCATTTTGATAGATATAAGGGACCTTGAAAAATTTGACAGCGAAATCGCTATGGAGCTTATAAACGCTCCAGATTCTATTCTTCCTCTTGCCGATGCGGCCCTTGCTTCGATGAACCCGAATCCAAATCCAAAGGAACCGGTGCATGCGAGATTTGTAGGTACAAGCCAAGAAACGCCACTTATACAGGACATAGGCTCCGAACACATAGGCAAGCTTCTCACCCTAGATGCGCTTGTAGTAAAGAGATCAGAGATAACTCCGAAGGTGCATGTCGGAGTTTACAAATGCTCGTATTGCGGAACCGTAGTAAAGGTCGATATAGACAAAGACAACCCACCAGAATTTTGCCCACAGTGCAAGAGAAGGTCTCTCAAACAGATAAATGAGGAATCAGAATTCATAAACCTCCAAAAGATAGCTGTGCAGGATCCTCTCGAAAGGCTTAGGGGAAGCACACCAACCTGGCAGCTTGAGGTCTGGCTTGAAGATGATCTAGTAAACAGCATTATACCTGGCGACAGGGCAGACATAACAGGGGTTCTTAGAATAAGGCCGAGGAGAAACGCAAAGGGCAAAGAAGAAAAGACCATTTTTACCATGCTCTTTGATGCTGTATCACTTAAGCCCAGGCAGAAGGAATTCATAGAAATCGAAGTAACGCCGGAAGAGGAGGAGAAGATAAAGGAGCTCGCAAAGGATCCACATATATTTGACAAGATAGCAAAATCAATAGCACCGTCAATTTACGGCTACGACGAAATTAAAAAAGCCCTTGCATTGCAGCTTTTCGGCGGCACGCCGGACAAGAAGCTAGTCGATGGCGGGCCCATAAGAAGCGATATACATATACTCCTTATAGGAGATCCCGGCTCTGCTAAGACAAGGCTCTTGCAAGCCGTAACCTCTATAGTGCCAAAAGGGATTTATGTAAGCGGAAAGAGTACTAGCTCTGCTGGATTGACAGCCTCGGCTGAAAGAGACGAGTTTGCCGAGGGGGGCTGGACCCTAAAGGCCGGCGCGCTTGTATTGGGCTCCGGTGGGGAGGTAAGCATAGACGAATTCGACAAGATCAGCGATGATGACAAATCTGCTTTGCTTGAAGCCCTTGAATCGCAGACAATAAGCGTGGCAAAGGCAGGCATAGTGGCAAGATTCAACGCAAAGGCTTCTGTTCTCGCTGCCGCAAACCCAAAATACGGCAGATTTGACAGGAACCAATATCCAGCGGACCAATTCGACATTCCTCCTGCGCTTCTTTCAAGGTTCGACCTTATATTTCCTATAATGGACATACTCGACGAGGAGCAAGACAAAAAGATAGCGGAGCATATACTTGTGCAGCACCAGGCGGCTGGCGCACAGATTGCGCAGATTGAGGGCTACGAGCAGGTGGAGCTTCCGCCCATAGACCACGAATTGCTAAGAAAATACATTGCTTATGCAAGGCAGCATGTAAAGCCTGTGCTTAGCCAAGAGGCGAGCAACAGGATACAAGAGTTTTATGTTGAGCTGAGAAAGCTTGGGATAAAGCAGGGGGCCGTGCCGATGACGCCAAGGCAGATAGAAGGGCTTGTGAGGCTCGCCGAAGCAAGCGCGAAGTCTAGGCTGTCTGACAAGATAGAGCTAAAAGATGCTGAGCTTGCCATCTCGCTCTTCGATTATATGCTCACCACTCTTGCCGTAGATAGGGGAGGCAGGAAGGATATAGACACACTTCTCACCGGCATGCCAAGGGAAAAAGTTGATAAGATAAACACCCTCATGAAAATTATAGCTGATCTTGACGAGAAGGAGCAGGGAGCAAGAAAAGACAGGGTGTTGGAGCAAGCAGAGAAGGCTGGCATGGACAATGCCACTACTTCCAAATATATATCTGAATTGGAGAGAAGCGGCGACATATACAGTCCAAAGCCAGGGATAATAAAGATTGTAAAGCACGAAGAGGAATAGCAGGTGGAGATTTGATAAGGCGAATTGAGATAAGGCAGCAGTTCAATATACTTGTTCTTTTCATGATAGTCCAGTTTGGCGGGATTCTTCTTGCAAGCCTTGTATTCTCTACAACCACTTTGACAAGCATAACGAGTGCGAGCCAAAGCGGCCAAATCAATACACCCGAACAGGCCCTTTGGTTTTTTGTCTATTTCATAATCGCTACGCTCATAATATTGCTTGCATTCAAAATCTACCATGGCGATGTGCTGTTCAGGCTTTTTGAAGGCTTTGTCATAATAGTTTCTTCATTGTTTGTCTTCATCGTTTTGCTTGGCTACTTCTTCCCAAGCGAGCCCTATCTTGTCTCAATCATAGCATTAATCCTCGCTGTTTTGCTAATAGTACTTAAGAACAAGCAGCCCAAGCTTAGAAACACTGTTGCAATAATCGCAAGCATGGGCGTTGGCTTGGTGCTCGGCCTTGACTTCGGATTCCTCGTGGCGTATCTGCTTGTAGTGGTAATAGCTGCGTATGATTACATAGCTGTGTTTGTGACAAAGCACATGCTCACCCTTGCCAATGCAGTCTCAAGCAAGGGGCTGGCTTTTCTCATAGGCTCTACTGACATTGAGGTTATTCCGAAGGGATTCTTCAACAAGAAAGAGGCAAAGGAGTATGCAAAGTACAAGAAGGAGCTTCAAAAGATCAAAAATCCGGTAATAAAGGGCCTCATAAGAAGAGGCAAGCTTCCCCTGATAAGTCAGGTCCAGCTCGGTGCAGGCGATTTGGGCATACCGCTCATGCTTGCAATAAGCTCATACAAGCTCGCAGCAAGCTATTTCCTTCCTATCGCCATTGCAATCGGGGCTGTTTTCGGAATGGTGTATACAATGTATATACAGAAGAAATACCTCATACCTTTGCCAGCGATACCACCCCTTTTCTCCTTCATGAGCATGGCGCTCGGCCTTGCGCTACTTCCATTGGGGCTAGAATATTTCACTTTCTTCTTCATTTCTGGGATCTTGGTGCTCTTGATATTTACCTTACAGGCAAGGAGAAGTGCTCAGAAAAAAGTCTAGAAAAACCATCTCTTTCTTTCATTGTCCTTTCCCTGCCTGAGCTCCCTAAACCTTTTTAGAAGCTCTTCCTCCTCTTTTGAAAGCGATTTCGGCATTGTAATGTTAACTATAACCACCTCGTCGCCACTCTTTCTTTGACCTCTTATACCCTCTCCCGGGAGCACTATCTTGGCCCCTTGCTGTGTGCCGCGTGGTATCTCTACCTCTTTTTCTCCGTTTAGGGTAGGGACCTTTACTGTGCCGCCCAATATGGCCGTATAGAAAGGAATGTCAATGTTGACATAGATATCATCTCCTTTCCTCTTGAAGGTTTTGTCCTCGAGTATATGGATTTCGACAAACATGTCGCCGCTTCCGCCTTTTGCATAATCCCCCATTCCCCTCAGCCTCAGCCTTGCGCCATCTTCTATGCCTGGAGGTATCTTGACAACTACTTTTTCGTCGCTCACTATGCCGCCTGTGCCATTGCAGACCCTGCAAGGCTTGTCATATATCTTTCCAGATCCGCCACACCTTGGGCATGTCATTGAAGTCTGAATCTTCCCAAAGAAAGTGTTCCTCGTTGCAATTATAACGCCCCTTCCGTTGCATTCCGGGCATTTGATGAGCTTTGCGTCGGGCTCTGCGCCGGTGCCGTTACAGTGCGGGCACTTTTTGATGTGCCTGAATTTTATCTCCTTCTCTGCCCCTTTTGCTGCTTCCTCGAGCGTTATATCAAGCCTGTAAAGTATGCTTTGCCCTACATTCTGCGCTCTCTGCCTCTGCGCAAAGGGGCTGAAGAAATCTTCATCAAAATTGTCAAAGCCAAAATCAAAGCCAAAATTGATCCCAAGATCCCTGAATATGTCCTCAAAATTAAACCCGCGAAAGATATCTTCTTCGCTGTATCTTTGCCCGAAGCCTGCCGGGCCGTACATGTCATATTGCTTTCTTTTTTCTGGATCGCTGAGCACGGCATATGCTTCGTTTATCTCCTTGAACTTTTCTTCTGCTTCCTTGCTCTTGTTCCTGTCAGGATGATACTTCAGGGCAAGTTCTCTATATGCCTTTTTAATTTCGTCAAGAGTGGCGTTGCGAGGCACTCCCAATATTTCGTAGTAGTCCTTTGCCACATTTTCACTTCTTTATTATTTTTCTACCCTGAAGTCTGCGTCAGATGCACCGCCTTGTTCCCCTCCTCTGTTATCTCCCCCAGGCCCTTGGCCAGGGCCGCCTGCACCTGCGCCTGCCTGGCCTCCTTTATAGAGCTCTTCACCAAGCTTCTCAAGAGCCCCTTTCAGAACCTCGAGCTTTGATTTTATCTCATTTGCATCCTCTTTCTTTATGGCTTCCTGGAGTTCGCTCTTGGCTTTCTCTATTGAATCGACAACCTCCTTTGAAACCTTGCCGCCGCTATCCTTCAGCGTTCTGTCAGCAGTATAAATCAATGACTCGGCGGTATTCTTGAGCTCGATGAACTCCCTTATCTTCTTGTCTTCCTCTGCATATTTCTCTGCTTCTT
Organism: Candidatus Micrarchaeia archaeon; assembly: GCA_039793505.1. GTDB lineage: Archaea > Micrarchaeota > Micrarchaeia > Micrarchaeales > CABMGC01 > JAGDYD01. Next base: position 3,114 of record JBAMLQ010000074.1, on the reverse strand, counting down.
TTGTCTTTTCCTCTATCTCCTCCCTGGACATCTTGTTCGGTGCTACGACCTGCATGCTCTGCTCCTTGCCTGTAGCTTTGTCCTTTGCAGTTACATGCAATATGCCGTTTGCATCGATATCGAATGTAACCTCTATCTGTGGCACGCCCCTTGGCGCAGGAGGAATGCCAGTGAGGGTAAATTTTCCTAGCGAGATGTTGTCTTTTGCCAAGGCTCTCTCGCCTTGAAGTATGTGTATATCTACGCTTGTCTGCATGTCTTCTGCTGTGGTGAAGATCTGAGATCTCTTTATAGGTATTGTCGTGTTCCTCTCGATTATCTTCGTCATTACTCCGCCTAGCGTCTCTATACCTAGGGAGAGCGGCGTGACATCGAGCAAAACTATGTCCTTTACCTCGCCAGTAAGCACTCCTGCTTGTATCGCGGCACCGAAAGCTACGGCTTCCATAGGGTCTACTCCGCGCTCAATCTTCTTACCCAGAAGCTGCTCGACATATCTTTGCACTATCGGCATCCTTGTAGGGCCGCCCACCAATATTACTTTGTCTATATCTTTGGGCTCGAGCTTGGCATCCTTTAGAGCCTGCATCACTGGCTTTGTTGTCCTCTCCACAATAGGCAAGACAATCTCTTCCAGCTTTGCCCTTGTGAGCGTATATGTAAAGTGCACAGGCGAATTTCCAGGACCCATTGTCAGGAATGGCAGGTTTATCTCTGTCTGCAAAGTAGTAGAAAGCTCTATCTTTGCCTTCTCCGCTGCTTCTCTTATTCTCTGTATAGCTTGCTTATCATTAGAAACATCTACGCCTGTTGAAGTCTTTATTTCCTTCAGCAAAAAGTCTACAAGTGCATTGTCCATATCTGTTCCTCCAAGCTGTGTATCGCCGCTTGTTGCCTTTACTTCAAACACGCCGTTGCCAAAATCCATTATTGTAACATCGAGCGTTCCTCCTCCAAAATCGTAAACAAGAATCTTCATCTCCTTGTTGAGCTTGTCAAGCCCGTAGGCTAGACATGCTGCTGTAGGCTCGTTTACCAGCCTTACTACCTCAAGCCCTGCTATTTCTCCAGCATCTTTTGTTGCTTGCCTCTGGTTGTCGTTGAAATATGCTGGCACTGTTATTACTGCTTGCTTTACTTCTTCGCCAAGAAATGCTTCTGCATCGTGCTTTATCTTCTGCAGGAGTATTGCCGAAAGCTCTTGCGGAGTATATTCCTTCCCAAAGATTTTGTACTTGTAGTCTGTGCCCATTTTTCTCTTGAATGCAGTGACTGTGCCTTCAGGATTTGCGATTGCCTGCCTTCTTGCAGGCTCGCCTACAAGCCTTTGGCCGTCCTTTGTAAATGCCACGTAGCTCGGGAATGCTTTTCCATAAAGCGTAATCCCCTCAGCACTCGGTATTAGGACAGGCCTACCACCCTCTAACACAGCAGCCGCAGAATTTGACGTTCCCAAATCTATTCCTATAATTTTTGCCATAAAATCACCTTTTTATATTTTTATTTTTATTTTTCTTCGCCAGGTTTTTTATTTGGCGATTCATCTTTATGCTTTGCAACTATTACAGTTGCAGGCCTAAGCAGAATATCGTTAAGCATGTAGCCCTTTCTCACCACCTCGAGTATTGTGCCGTCTTTCTCTTCGCTTTCCTTGGTCAGTATTATCTCGTGCTTGTATGGATCGTATTTCCCGTTTGTTTCTATCTCTGACAGGCCCTCACTCTTTAATGCTTCAATGAGATTTGAGAATATCATCTCAAACCCCTTTGTCTCTTTGCTTTCCTTACTTACTGAGAGCGCTAGCTCAAACTCATCGAGCGTTGGAAGAAGCTTTTTCATGAGCTCAGCTTTGCCAAACAGCTTTGAATTTTCAACCTCTCTTGCAGCCCGCTTTTTGTAGTTGTCGAATTCTGCTGCAAGCCTCAGCAGCCTATCCTTGAGCTCGAGGTACTCGCTCTCCTTTACACATTTTTCTTCCTTGACTTCGCTTTCTTCCTTTTTGACTTGCTCTTTATTCTCTTCTTCCTTTTTCTCGTTTTGCGGTTCTTCCATAAACATCACGCAATACCAGTTCATCAAACTTCTCTGCAAACTCAAGCAGCTTGTTGAATTCTCTCAGCATATCTGCCTGAAGCTCTGCTATTGTCTCTTCCATGCTCATTGACCTAAGATAGTATTTTCTTCCTCGCCTTACTATGAGCCCAGAGCTTATGAACCTGTTTAGGTGGTAGATTATTGTAGTCCTAGGTATGTTTAGCCTCTTGTTGAGCTCTTTGCTTGTAATACCTTCTCCTGAGATGCTCTTGCTTATTATCTGTTCTAGTATCTCCGGCTCGACTTTCTCCTCAAGGTCAAAGACCTTGCAGAACCATCTCACCAACTCGTTTGTAGTCTCCTTTGAAGGTCTTGTAAGTGGCTTTATTATGAGCTTTTCTTCTGCTGGCATATTTATAATTATGTATGGAAATATTTAAAAATATTTTGTTTCTTTCAATAAAAAGTTGAAATTTCAATTAAATTTTGTTTGAATGCCTCTGCTACTTGGATTATATAGAAAATTATTTTTGAACACTGAGCAAGGAGCTTCGGCACGTAAAGAAGGAGAGAATGAAAATAGAAAGAAGGCATAAAACCTGTGGATAAACTTTCATTTTTTCCTTTTTATTTTTCAAGCTCTTTCTTTAGCTTGTCTATTACGGCTTCAACTAGCTTGGAACACGCCTTAATATTTTCTTCGGTAAGAGGGGTAGCAAGTATATATACAGGTATAGGAACTAAATTCTCCAACATTGGTGGCTCAGCATATGTCCTCTGTTTTATTCCATAATCCTCAAGCTTTACTGAATAAAGCTCTTCTATCCTTCCTGGGTCCCTTTCGTTTACATACCTGAGCGGCCCATCAGAAGTCTTTTCAAGCGATTCGAAGCTCTTGATAAGCTCTTCTATCAGCTCTTTGCTTGGCTTTGCATCTTTTATATTTTTCCTAAAAACAGCCTTTAGCGGATTAATAATTGTATATAGGAGTGTTGGCTTGTATTTGTTTTCAAGATGCTTTATCTCGTCCAACAGCGAGTCGACCGATTCCTCAGATTCAGATCCAATTGATTTGGTCTT
>JBAMLQ010000073.1:0-2946 GCA_039793505.1 Candidatus Micrarchaeia archaeon | reverse complement strand
TTTTAAAGTGTTCGCACAGCCCACTTAAAAGTATTTGTTCTACAGAAAATTCTTCTTCTTCAATCCTACGCATTCTAACAAGCGGGCTTCCTAATTCAAGAAAATTATGAATCTCCCACTTATCAGAATTTGTTAAATAAGGTTCTGCGTATTGAAAAATCCTCCTTACTATTTTTCTATAATTATTAACATCATAAAAACCCATTTTTAAAATATTGCGTTTATCTATAGGCATTACAAAAAAAGGGTGTGCTAATAATTTATCTCTGATTTCTTTAATATTTTTACATTTATTTTCTATATCATAGTTTAATATTGGCTTGCAAATCTCAAGGATTTTTCCAAATGTTAGCTGCCCTTTATCTTTTACTTGAATTACATTACGAATTATATATTTTGCTTCTTCAGGATCTTTCTTGTATACAAAATTAACATATCTAACTAATATTATCTGCTCTACATAAAACGAATAATAGAGTAATGCCGCCAAATAAAATTTTTTCTCTTTGAGTTCTATTGCTTGCTCTTTGAGATACTTAACTCGTAAAGGTATATCTAATTTTGTTATTCTTTTCATAAGTTTATCCCCCCAGTTTAACAAAAAAATAACTATCTCTATTCTGCGTAATCTTTTTTATTTCGTCTAGTATACTTTCATCATAAGTAATCCATGTTATTGGTATATTGTACTTTTCCTTCTTCTTGGCATTGGACAATATTGAATCTTCCCTAGCGTTTGTCTGGATCTCGTAAGCCATCCTCTCGCTGTCTGCCCACAAGTACTTCTTCTTCGCCTCCTTATCTACTGGATAAGCGATAAGGTCCGGAGCATCGCTTTCCTTCGGAGCCACCACAAGCATGTTCTCCTCATGGAGCTTTTCTATAGTCTTCTTCATAAGCCTTATGTGCAGGTCAGAGCCCAAGTTGCTGGCTCCGTTTAGGATTCTGTCCGGATCCACAAACCTCAAGCCTTTCTCTGTGAGCTCGTAGCCGTTGCCAGCCTTAGTGGCGTAGCCCAGCTTCACCAAACTATCAAATATGCCTACCCTGCCTTTCGAGCCGTAGATTGTAGGGTCGCCGGTGATCCAGCCCTTGCTTTTCAGGTATTTAGCCAGCACGCTTAACGTTGCACCTTTGTTGTTGTATATAGCTAGCATAGCCGCATGTTGCGTAGCCGTGGGCCTGTCTTCCGGAGGTTTGAGAAATTCAAGCGTTGATGCCTGAGCCACCAAATTTGGCGTTTTTGGCGCTTCGGCTTCGATTACCACATTTGTGGCTTCATCCTTCTCTCCTTTAGGATTGTAGTAAAAAACAGGTATGAAAGTGTGCACATTCTGGAATTGTGCGTCAACGAAGTAGTGTTTCGGCAACGAGCTTACGGTCCACGCCAGCAGAGGCTCAATGGACCTTAGTGCCGACATATCGTTCTGGCCTGTGCTTTTGAACATGAACTGGCTGGCGAACTGGTTTCTTATGCTGTCAGGCACGTCAGTGTAGTTTTGCGTTGTTATCCAAAGCATGCCCTTGTCGCGTATCTCTCTGCTCATTTCCACGATTATGGAGTGGTATCTGCCGAAGCTTCCCGTGGTAAGCCTGTGGGCTTCGTCTATGCATATGAGCACATCCTTGCGTTTCTGTTGCTCCATTTCCGCGTATACCTGCCTGAGCACCAGTTCAGCGTAGAAGCTTTTTGCGTCTTCATTTAGCTTAGAGAAGTCTAGTACAGTGGTTTCGCTTCCTAGCGTGAAGCCCGAACTTGAATAGGCGAGCCTTGGAGCCTGGGCTTTTATGTAGGAGAGGGCGGATCGCACGTTAGCTTCCTTGCTTGACCTGAGCTCGCGGTCAACAGTTTTCGAGAAATCCCGCCAGCTCGCACTCTTTTTGACAAGCCTTTCAAGCGTTGCAGGTATGAGGCTGGCCTGTATGCCAACCGAGCTTATGGGGAAAGCCACAACGAAGGCGTTTATGAATGTTTCAGCGTTCGAGAATGGGTCCGGCAGGCTTTTCGAAATGTCGCGCACGGCGTAGCCCATCTTGAGGTACTCGTCTCCGGCTTTGAACGAGAAGACAATCTTCTGGTATGGCATTTGGCTCAGCAGATAGCGCGTGAGCTTGCTTTTCCCCTGCCCGCTTGAGCCCGTTATGAGTACGTTGCGGTTGCTTTTTTCGTGTATGTATCTTTTGAGGTCGAGCCTTCTAGGCCTAGCCTCGGCGAGCTTGTATTTCTTCTCCTCATAGGGCTCTAGCGTTCTAGCTGAATAGCGCCTCCTTGATGGAGTAGCCACCATTACAACGCTCACGCCCTGCTTGGGCTTTGGATTGTAGAGATTGTAAGCTAGATAAGCAGCAAAGAAGGCTATGAAGAATAGGGCAACCCAGCCGTGGATAAAAAAGAAAAGGAAGAAGCTTAGAAGCACAGAGAGGATAAAGCCACCTAAGATTGCTTCAAGCACCCCCAGCCTTTCCTTAGGCTGCTTCACCTCCACGCGAGCACCAATATTAAATTTCATTTGATATTTTTAGTTTTTACTTTAAAGATTTTACTAGTTGTAAATATTGTTTACAACAATTTTCATTTTTTTGAAAAAAATACTAAATATTTTGCGAAACGTAATTGTACATAGATTATATGAAAGGCGAAACTACTGTACAATTAGTATTGGAGATAATAGTAGCAATATTGATTATAGCTATCTTTGCAATTCTAGTATTCCCAGCATTATGTAACGCAGGAATAACTAACCTTTGTGGAATATAGCAGTAATTCCAAACTGTCACATTCCTTTTAGCCCAGCTCTATCGCTCGCTTCACTCGCTCACGAGGGGCTCGCCCCAACGGGCTTAAGCTTGCAACCAAGCAGTTAAAGGAACCTAAACTAAACTTCTTAAAAAGAAGTTTAATCAAGAATGTGTCGCTTTTTGAGGTAGGGGCAAAAAGCGATTTTG
>JBAMLQ010000072.1:0-3028 GCA_039793505.1 Candidatus Micrarchaeia archaeon | reverse complement strand
TTAAACATAGACTTTATGGAAATAACAAAATATTTCTATTCCGGGGATAGGCTCGGATTGCTGAAAGCGTATCTTAAGCATAGGAAGCACAGTAAAGAATTCGGGGCAGATAATGGAAGCATCAAATTCGTTTATGTTTTGGCGTTTTTGATATGGCCAAATCTGGTAAGATATATTTATTATAGAAGGATTACTTCTGAGGCGAAGGCTTAGGATGCTGTTTGCTTAAAAAGAAATCTGCTACTTAATTCTGCTTTGCTAGCCACCCCCGCTGGAATATTTTGTCAGAAGCCAAGCAGATGCCTTGTAATATGCATACATGAAAATTATCTCCAGTGCGATTGCAAAGGCAAATGTGCTTGTCTCGATCTTGGAGAACAATGCTTCTGCCGGGAAGAATGTTGCAAGGCCTATTGGCATAACTGCTGTAAACAATACAAGCCCTGCTATGCCGTATATGCTCAACGGATACGAAACTGCGTTTTTCCCTATGTTGAAGATCCACTGCACGAAATTTGAGCTCCTGAACAAAACATACGAAGCGAGAATAACCAAAAGTTCGAAAAGAACAACGTCAATGGCTCCAATAATGAATATTGCAAGCATGGCGAAAAGCGAAAAAATGCTTATCTTAGCCATTATTAAAGCAAATGATAATGTTGCTATGCCCACAATAACCGAGCCCAGCGCTGATACAGCGCCTGTTATCGATAATAGCATTAGGATTGGATTATAAGGCTTTATGAGCCATTGGTCTAATTGACCATTTCGCATAAGCCTTCCAAGATTATGCGGAGAGAGGGTGAATAACATAATTCCAGCAAATATATTAGTCAATCCTCCAAGGGCTAGCATTTGGTAGTATGTCCATCCATTTATGCCGCTTGAGCTGGTATATATTACCGTAGCTACTACTATCTGGTATGTCGAGCCCAGCATGAATGCGATGAGCCATGTGAAGGCTTGCATCCTATATATAAAGAATCTGCGGAGCTTGTACTTCTGCGATGCAAGATACATCTTTGCATTTCTAGATATTGATTCGAACATGCTAAACGCCTACTGAATTCAAGTTCCTGCTAGCTTTTTTCCATGCAAATATGCTAACAACCAAAAGTATTGCAATCCATGCTATCTCGATTGCAATGAGCCCAGGCAATTCATTAATAGCAAGCATGCCTGTGAATGTCGCTGCAGGCACAAAGTACAGGTATGGGAAAGGTGTGAGCATGAGTATGTTGTAAATGGGCTTTGGAAAGAGCGTTATCGGCACCGCCCCGCCGCCTATTAATGAAAAGAGTATGAAGAGGCCAGTAGTTATGCCGAATATGTCTACAACATATATAGAAAGAGAGCCGAGGATTATGCCTATAAGGTTTACAAGCATGAATGCAAGGAAAACTTCAAATGCAAAAGCTACGATTGCCATAGCACTTGTATGTAGAGCAGCGAGCGTATATACGATAATCAGCACTGGCACGCTTCCAAAGGCTATGAAAAGCGCTGTTTCTGGCATTAGCGAGACAAAAGCTGCATAGATATACCTAAGGGGCCTGATGAGATACCTTGCTATCCCTCCGCTGCGCAGGTCGTCCCCAATTTCCTCTGCTATCTCTGGCCAGTTCAAGAAGCTTATGCTCCCTACAACAAAGAAGTAAACAACCATGCCTGTAAGGGTTATGCCATGCAATGTTGAGATCTTTGAGAATGAGTATACGGCTATCCAAACAAAGATGTAGAAAAGCTCAGATATCATTGAAAGGAAAAGGCCTAGCAATAATGCCCATCTGTATGCAAACATATTCTTAACGTTGATCTTGAAAAGAGAATAATACCTATTCATTTAGACTCCTTCGTTTTGTCTATCCTTGCATAGAGGTTTTCGAGTATGCTGCTTAGCCCTGGCTCAGAAAGCCTGTAATCAATTATCTTCGGATCGCTGAAGATTCTTGTAAAGGATTCGCTCTTTACCATCTTTGGATCGACCGCCATTTTGATGTAGTTGCCCTCTTTTTCCAAAACCCTGCCTATGTGCGAGTACTTTTCAAGATAATTGTTTGTGTTTGAATACAGCTCGAGCACGGCATACTTGCCGAACCTTTTCTTCAGCTTGTGCTGCGTGCCGTCGAAAAGCTTATGCCCCTTGTCAAGGAGTATAATTCTGTCCGCATTTGATATGTCGTCCACAACATGCGTCGTAAGGACAAATGTTGTGTTGAGCTCTTTTCTTAGCCTTACAACGGCATTCCTTATTGCTATCCTTGATGGCAGGTCCACGCCTATAGTGGGCTCATCCATGAAAACTACTTCTGGCATGTTGAGCATGGCAGCTACAAACTCGCACTTCATCCTCTCCCCTAGCGAGAGTTGCCTTGTCTGCCTTTTGTACACATTCTTTACGCCAAGGAGCTTTATCATCTCGCTGAGGCGCTTCTTGAACAAGCGCTTGTCTATGCCGTAAAGCTCCCTTATGTACTCGAATGTATCTATTGGCGGCAGATCCCAGAAGAGCTGGGGGTGCGTGGCGCCGAAAATAACGCTTATGTGCATGGCAAGCTTTATCCTTTCCTTCCATGGGTCCATGCCAAGCACCCTTATGGTTCCTGAATCAGGGTGCAATATGCCAGACATAAGCTTTATCATTGTTGACTTGCCGCTTCCATTCCTTCCAAGCAATGCTACTATCTCCCCGCGGCTCACATTAAAGCTAACATTATCTAATGCTTGCTTGTAGTAAAACCTCCTCCTCAAGAAGCTCAGCGTGCCTTTCTTGTTTTCATATGTCTTGAAGCGCTTAGATACATTGCTTGCTTTTATGACTAGATCTTTGCTATGCATTCTTCCACTCTTTCAATGATACATGGAGGTTTAACATTATAAATATTTTGACGAATAAACATTTCGACGAAATTCAAAATAAGGCTTTTATATATGATTTGATAAATATGATATTTATTTTGCGAATTTTCTTTGAGCTTGCAAGTGGTGGTAAATTAATATTGAATGAAGTGAAAAAATGATAGAGATA
>JBAMLQ010000071.1:0-3118 GCA_039793505.1 Candidatus Micrarchaeia archaeon | reverse complement strand
TGCATTTCGCATTCATCCCACGATTGAAATCGTGGGCTTTCTGCTAAGCATTCTGTAATTTGTGATTCCCCACACGTGCTATTCTTCCTTAAGGAAGAATAGTCTTTTCCTTTATACGTTCTATAGGGATAGTAGTTACATTAGTTACACATCTTAGTATATTGTCTCCCACATCTTCTTTGCAAGCTTGCCTTTGTACATGAGTTCATCAACGAGCTTGTTCTTTGCCTGCTCTTTCCTTGCACTGTGATCTTTAAGAAACTTGACTATTTTGTCTATTGCTATTTCCTTAAGCTCGCCAGTAAGCATCTTTCCTGATTTGTATTCTCTTCTTATCCTCTCTATTTCGTCGTCGCTCTCTTCAAGGAAATAATAAAGCCACTGGAACGAAACGTCTATATCGGGATCGCCGCCGAGCTTTCTTTGAAGCTCTACTGTTGACTGGCCGCCCGAGAAAGCGTATTTCATTATTTTTTTCCTCACCGTGCTTTCATCGTCGTCAAGCAAGATTGCGGTATTTGGGTCGGATGAGCTCATCTTTCCAGTAGGGCCTGTAAGTGGGGAGAGAAACTTCATGTGTATTGCTGCAGCCTTGTAGTAGCCCATGCTCTCGGCAATGTCACGCTGGGCCCTCCAATACGGATCCTGGTCTATTGCCGCAGGTATTAAGCACCTCGCCTTTTCAAACATAGTGGGCACTATCTCTATGGAAGGGAAGTTGATCATGCCTATGTTTGTCATGTTGTTGAATCCGAAGATAGCCTTTACTGTTGAAAAGTTTATTCTCTTTGCCACCTTCATCACCAAGCCGTACATATTCCTTATGTATTCGCTGTCCAAAAATATGAACGTCTTGTCTGGATCGAAGCCCACGGCGGCAATGTCTAATATGTTTTCCCTTGCTATGTTGCTTATCTCTTCAAAGCTCCTCTCTTTTAGGTAAAACTTCTCATCATCTGTTATCTGTATGTAAAGGTTCACCCCAAACTTTTCCTGGAGCCATTTGGTAAAGTAAAAGGGCAAAAGGTGGCCTATGTGCATCTTTCCGGAAGGGCCCCTGCCGGTATAGAGGAAGAAAAGTTTGCCTTTCTCGTAGTCGCTTAGCACAGCATCAAGATCCCTGTGCGAGAAAGCAATGTCGCGCCTGAAAAAGAGGTGCAGATCACCTGTTATCGCCTTTATCTTGTTTATAAGGGGCTTGTCTATTCTACTCGTGCCAAACTTTTCTATGAGCTTGTCATAGTCTACCTTGCCTTTTACCTCCCAAGGAGTAACAACAAAATCTGCCAATTCAACACCTAATTTATCTTCCACAAAAAATATTTAAAGAAGTCCTGCAAACTTCAGCGCCAAAGCCAATGCCACAAACACAGCTTCAAATGCCACAAGGTATGCAGTAACCTCGTATTCCTTCATAGGCTTTATGTTCATCATGAGATGCGTCAAGCTGTATATCTTCTTCCCGTAAGGCGCCTTTAACGTGCCGTCTTTCTGCCTTATTCCGAGGTCTGTGACATCAAATTTCCTTGCAAGGTGCAAAAAGAACTCTATTATCCAAGGTATGAATATTATCAGGCCAAAGAACTCGGCATTGCCCATAATCATGATCGATACTAATGCAGCGCCTATTCCATAGGTGAAGCTGTCTCCAGAGATTATCTTGGCTTTGTACATATTGAACGTGAGATATGCGAGAAGAGTTGCAAAAAGCAATGAAGAGAGAAGCAGGCCTGTACCTGTGCCATAGAATATGGAATAAATTAGCAGGCCGAGGCTCGCCACTATAGCCATGCCTGGCTGCAAGCCATCAAAGCCGCCGAGAAGGTTGAATGCATTAGAGACAAATATTACTGCAAGGGGTATTATCAGAAGAGGATATATTATGCCAAAATCGATGAGCCCAAGCAATGGAATATGCACATATGCAACGCCAGCATTTATGGCCATTAAAGGAAGGGCTCCGAGGACTGTAAGCAATGGCTTTTGCCACTGCTTCAAGCCCTTCTTTCTATCAAGCATGCCAGTTGCCTTGACGCGCCTCTGCTTGACATTCAAATCGTCGATGAATCCAACAAACACTATAAGCATTATGCCCAAGGCTGTTGCAAGGAGCTTCTCTATGTCGAGTATGGGCTTGTAGATGAAGCTTCCGCCAAACGTGTATGTCAATATGCCTGTAATTAGTCCAAACGCCACAGCAACGCCCCCGCTGCTGGGCAGTATCTTTGGCCTCTCCTTGTTATGATCTTCTCCAACAATTCCTGCTTCGTAAAAATAGGACATGACAAATTTTGTAGCTATAAGGGTGATTATGAAGGATATTATTGCTGGCAACAATATTGTCAAGTATGTGTGGTACATGCTTTTAAATAAAGTTTACATTTTTATAAATCTTCTTATCAGCTTATGTCTATGGCCGGCTTAAGCGGCATTGCATTTCCAGCCCTTGGAGATTTTGAATCCGACTCGCTTTTCACCTCTACCTTTAGGCCAAGCTTGCCCTCTATATACTGGCTTGCCTCGCTGAATCCGTTGAGCTCCTCCTTTTCGCTCACATTTATCTTCTCTAGAGAGTTGAGCTTCTTTGCGACCTTGGCCACATACTTGCTCGCAAGCTCCTTGTTACTCTCTTCGCTGAGAACCTTGCCAGGGTCCTTTGTCTCTGCAAGCTTATTGTGCAGGCTTCTCTTCCACTCGCTCGCTACTATTATCTCTATCCTGCTTGCCTTCTTGCCCTTCCTCTCGACTAGCTTCACCGCATTCCTCGCATCGTCTATAAACGCGTCTATAGCACTTTCAACCTCTTCGACATTCTCGTTTATCATCGACTCGTCTGCGCTTGGCCATTTCTCGAGCGAAACAAAGGTGGTGTTGCCAAGCATGTGCCACATTTCCTCTGCCATATGCGGCGCAACAGGCTGAAGCATCAATATAACATTCTGAAGGTAGTCTCTCAGTGCAACGCCGTTGTCTCCTCCGCGCTCCAAATACCTTCTGAGCTCATTTACAGAATCATAGAATACAGAGGTTATAGCAGTCCTAAGCTCCAGCTTCTCCATCGCGTCTGTTGCTGTTTTTATCTTCTTGTTCAGCCTTGAATAGAGCCAGTAGTCTATGC
>JBAMLQ010000070.1:0-3156 GCA_039793505.1 Candidatus Micrarchaeia archaeon | reverse complement strand
GTAGACATTCTCACGGCCAAGTTTGCAAAGATGAGCTCCTGCGCTGTTGGCGATGGCTTGGGAACAACACAATCAATAAAAAAAGCGAAGCCTGATTTCTTCTTTGAGAATCTTGAAGCTATGAAAAAAAAGTTAAAGATTTAAAAGGCAAGAGATATATTTAAATATGAAAAAATCCCCTATTTTAAACATGTGGGGAGGGCATTAGGACAGGCGGGTACAGAGTATCTCTTCATATACGTGATTGTATTTGTCATAGCTGTGCTTGCTGCATATCTTATTTTCTCTTCATTTTCAAACATGAGCAGCGTCTTGCCTTCTAAGTGCACATTTGACTACGGTGTCGCGTGCAGTGGCGTAGTTGTTGCCTCTAACTCTAGCAACACTATGATAGCGCTGCTTGCTACTAATGCGCAGGAGTTTCCACTTTATAATCCGGTGCTTACAATAAACCAGAGCGGAACAGTCGTAAATGCAAACTGCAGCCCGAGCTACGTTAAGCCAGGCCAGGCAATGCTCTGCGTTGCAAAGCTTGCACAATATAAGCCGGTGCTTGCATACTCAAGCGGAACTCCTATAATAAGCGCGAAATATTGCAGCTATGGTTGCACTAACAAGATAAGCGAGAGCTTCATAGGCAACTATTCGACAAACACAAAGAGGATGATAAGCCCTAAGGTGGGGCTTGCGATAAAAACTACAAATAACATAGCCAAGGCAAACCAATATATTGGGATAAGCGTGGGTTTGGACCTTTTCGGATACGTGTTGCCAATAGCAAACCCAGAACTGATATCCAGCAATCCTTCTATAAACATATTGTATAACACGCAAGGAGGTGGAAACGGCTTCATAAGCCTGAGCAGCAATGGCACAGTGGGCCAAGCGACAGTGAGTGTTTCATATGCAGGTCTCACTTCAAATGCTACAGTAATATTCCTTCCTATTTATCCAAAAATTTTGATAACAAACATGCTCTCCGGCAATTTGACAATAATAAATGCTTCAAACGGCGCAGTAAAGAGCGTTTCAGGGTTTTCAATACCTCAGAGCGTAGCAGTTTCAAGCAATGCGACGCTGGCGTACGTTACAACGCCAAATGGCATAGCATTGGTAAATCTGCTTAATGATACAATATTGAAGAACATCGCTACAGGAGGATACCCAAGCGCGGTTGTCGATGCAAATGCCCATGTCTATATTGCAAATTCTGGATCGAACAACATAACAATAATGGATGAAAAGGGAAACGTGGTAAAGAGCATGCGCACAGGCATATTCCCGAGCTTCGAAACGGCAAGCGGCAACCAGGCGCTTGTTTTCGTGCTTAACCAGCTCTCCGCAAACATAACGGTCATCAATACGACGAGCTATTCTTCAAACTCGCTCAGGCTGCAAGCAATGCCTTATGCAGTGGCATCAAACTACAATGGTAGCATGGTTTATGTTACATATCCAATCTTAAACAGCGTCTTTGCAATCTATACAAAAAACAACAGCGTAGCATGGCGCTCAAGCCCCATCTTCATACCTTTCGGCATAGCGTACAACAGCGCCAACAACAGGCTTTATGTAACTAGCATAGGCGCGAGCTCTGTGGCTGTGCTAAATGCCACGAGTGGTGCACAGATAGGAAGCACAAATGTTGGCTTTCTACCTACATTTGTCTCAACCTCTATAGACAACAATTATGAGTATATAGTAAATTCTGGTTCTGACAGCCTTTCCATACTAAATGCAACAACAAACAAGGTCGTAGCAACGTACATAACAGGCCTATTCCCGACTTGGGTGGCAGAAAGTTAATTATATTTCTTTTACAAGTCCAAGTCTAGCAATCCTGTAACAAGCCACGTCTCTTTGCAGTATGGCTATGGCTCTAAGAAGTAAAAAGGGGCTTTGTTGAAAAAGTCGAATTTTGTTGATAAAGTCTTAAAAATGTTTATAAAGTCTGACTAATTAGGATCCTGACATTTACATTTATTCACCTCGTCAAGCTCAAATAACCATATTGCGTATTTTTATTAGGTTAATTATTCTGTTTTGTTATCTGACTTATGTGCGGCAAAAGATAGCATTTGTAGCGTTGGCCCAATAGTGGTATAATATCATGTAAGTATAAAAATTACTCCTAAAATCACCAAAGCAATCCCGATGATTTTAATGATCTACATAATTCCCACTTTTATCTACTCTAAATATGGATTCTGCGCTTTCTGCTCCAATTTCCTAGATAACTGACACGATCGACCCTGCCATTAGCATAATGAACGTATTGAGCAACTCCCCCGCGCTCTTTTGCCAGATGGCGTAATCTCGTACGACCTTTAAGATCGAGTACTGCACTTCCTGATTTGACTTGCGTATATGTTTTATACCCTGCAGGAGAAACAGAGTAGATATCAGCAGGGCCTCTACTGCCAGTACTTCTTCGTATGTTGATATATCCGTGCTCTTTCAACCAAGTAACAACTTTCTTCTCCGAGATTCTACCTTTTCTATATGTGTTCATATTTATCATATTATTCTTATAAGTATATATATTTAAAGTTTCCGCAAAAATAAAATAATATACTAAAATATATAATACATATTTGCACAAATAGTAAGATTTAAATATTTATTCTTATTCATATAATAAATATGGTCGAAGTCAGGATAAGTATAAACAAGAATAACAAAGATAAAATATTAAGGCTTTTAGATGAGCTTGTTGAGGCAGAAACTGGTAGCTCCGAATCTTTGACACAAACAAAAGAGTCGGAAGAAAGTATGCTTAAGAAGGTAAATGAAGATGATTATAAAGGCTATGCTAAATACTTTGACAAACCTGTGGAGTACACAGCAGAGCTACTGCTACAGCCAAGTGTAACATCTTCTGAATTCGGGCTTGGCGCGAACTTCTTGTTCAACTCTTTTTTCGCAGCTAAGGCCATGCTAAGGGCTATAGCTAACCTTTCAAACGAAAAAAAGGAGTCTGCAAGCATTGAAGAAGTACTGAAAATATTTTCTAATGCTGCCAAAGCAAGAGGTCTATCTAATGTTAAGGGCTTTAATAAGGAGCGCAAGCAAAAGCACCAAGGGAGTGCCGAAAATAGACCGTTATATAGTATAATTCTTCCTCTTTCAGAGCTAGGCTTATTGAGAAAAGAAAAC
>JBAMLQ010000069.1:818-3279 GCA_039793505.1 Candidatus Micrarchaeia archaeon | reverse complement strand
TTTGCGTCAAAGAAGCCGAAGAACTTTTTCTTCATCGAAGCAATGCCTGTGCCAAACATTCCGGTACCAAGCGTGAACGGCAAAGAATTTTTTGAGAAAAACTTGCTGAATGTCTCTCCAGAAAGATTTACATGGTCTATATAGATAGATTTGAAGCTGGAGAATTTCTTCGCGTATCTAAGTATAGGGAAATCTGCAAGAGAGTTTGAGATTACAATATCTGGCTTTACTTTATCAAACACGTTTTTTATTTCATCTTTGCTTATTCCTATATTGTGCATTCTTCCAGCAAGAAAATAATAGCCAGCGCGCATAATCCAGCTTTCGGATAGGCCTGTGCGCATCGTCTTTGAAAATTTGAGCTTCTCCCTTTCTATAATGAAAGTGTTTTTCTTCTCGAGGTATGGCGTCTCATAGCCAAGATAAAAAGTTTCAAAGTATCTTTTGAGCTTGGAGTGGAGTTGCGCAGCTACCCTTGCTTCGCCGCCAAACCTGTTCATCTTGGATCCCATGTCTATAATGAGCACTCTCATAGAATCCCTCTAAAGTAAACCCCACGCTCTCACTCACGTAGTTTACTCTAACCTGCCTTGCTCCTTTGTATATATTATAAGCTCAGGATGCCTTTTAGGCATAGGATTTGCCCTAAGGCCATATAAGGCTTTTATGCCTTTTTGTAGCGCAAGCTCTACGAGCCTCTGGGTTATTATGCCATTAAGCACTACCCCATATATGCCGTTTGTCTGCTGTATGGTAGGTATAAGCTCCCTTATGGGTATATCCTTTCCATAAATTACCTCTCCAGCATTGTTGTAGAGCCTTGCATTAAGCGTGTTCGAAAGCTCATCTAGGGCTTTTGCTAGCTGCGAAAGAACTATTGCCTGCAAAACGGGCTCCTTGCTTTTTTCTGGGCCGTTCTCTTCTTGTTCTTCGCTTTCCTGGAAGTTCACCTCGTCGATTATTGCAGGCTCTTTCTCCTCTTCGATTTCGGCTGGCATTATACTTTCCTCCTCTTCCTGCGCAGGCACAGCTTCATTGACACTCGGCTTAGGCGCTCCCTGCCTGTTTTCCTTTGGTTCCCGTGGCTGCTGTTGCTGTTGCTGCTGTGGCTGTTGCTTCAGCTTGTTCATCTCGAGGTACTGGCTCAGCGGTATCTTTGTCCTAAGGGCTTTTATAATCTCTTTCCTCGTAAGCTCCTCCACCTCTTTGCCGTCTGGAGCTTTTGCTATGAAGTCGACCTCAGCAACTTTTATGATGGATCTTACTATCATATCCCCTCCTCTATCTCCATCGACGAAGAGGGTAACCTCCTTCTCGTTGCAAAGGTTTATTATACTCTTTGGTATATTGTTTGTTGCCCCTCCAACAGCTATTACGTTTGTTATATCGTTCCTGAGCAGATTAAGCACATCAGCCCTTCCCTCAACTATGATTACTTCGCTGCTCTTCGCCACGTCTGGCCCTGCTGGAAGATTCTCCGGGCCATAGTTTACTACCTCGCTGGCCTTCACCTCGCTCTGCACGAGCTCTGCAAGCTCCTTGCTGTCTGGTATCTCAGTATTGAGAAGCTGCTTGACAAGCTCCTTCGCCCTATCCAAAAGTTTCTTTCTCTTTTCAGACCTTGTGTCCTCAACCTTTGTTATCTTGAACTGCGCTTCATAAGGCCCTACCCTATCTACAGACTCTATAGCAGCAGCTAGTATGCATGTCTCAACCCTGTCAAGGGAAGCTGGGAGGTAAAGCTTGCCGTATGTCTTACTTCCTGACTGCGAGAGCTCTATCTCTATTCTTCCTATCTTCCCGTTCTTCTGGAGCTCCCTCAAGTCCAAGTCATCGCCAAGAAGGCCTTCAGTCTGGCCGAAAACAGCTCCTATGAGATCTGGCTTGTCAACCAAGCCTTCTATGCTAAATGTACCTTCAATCATATACTTTACTATATCAAGATATGTCTTTGCCATATTTTCACCTCTTTGCCTCTTCAAGTTCTTTTATTGGACCATTTATCCCTTCTATGCAGTTTACACCTAGGATTTTAAGCAGCCTTTCGCCAGTTGTGTCATCTATTTTTGCCTCTGGGCACTTCTCCCTTATCAAAGAGATTGCCTTCTCTTTTTTCTCTTTCCCTTTTCTGTCGCTGTCCATAGCTATGATAATCTTCTTTCCAGAAAAGTCTATGTGGTTGTACAAAAGCCTGTCGAATGTTATTGTGTTGATGTGAGTGTTGCTCTTTAATCTACCGATCAAATAAAGATCTTCAACTGCCTTGCCGATGGCATTAACATCGTGCTGCCCCTCTACTATCACCATGACATTCTCTTCCTGCATTGCCTTTATTATCTGCTCTAGGCTTTTCCTCGTATTCTCAAGCTTGCTGCCTTCACCCAATTTAACCACTGCATAGGATTAGTTGCAGAGCACATTATGCCTGCTCACCTTTTCTTCTTCTCGAATGAAAGGTTAA
>JBAMLQ010000069.1:0-808 GCA_039793505.1 Candidatus Micrarchaeia archaeon | reverse complement strand
CATGAATAAAGCATAAATCCACTCTCGCAACTAATTATGATACTATATTGTAGCAAAACCTTAATATATATTTCTAAACCCCAAGATATTGATGAACAGATATGTAAAAGGCGCCAGAGGAGAAAGAGAACTCCTAGCAAAATTCGCTGACCTTGGCTATTCTGTTGTGAGGAGCGCTGGCAGCGGTGTGAATTCAATAAGCCCAGACATAATTGCAATCAAAGACGGTAAGGGCTATGCTTTTGAGTGCAAGGCCTGGGAAAGCAGCGTGGCCATAGAGAAGGAGAAATTCGAGGTATTGAAGAAGTGGAGCGAGAACTCTGGATTGAGGGTCTTTATAGCATGGCGCATGAACGGCAAAGGCTGGTTCTTCATCCCAATAGACAGGCTTAGGGAAACGGAAAAAAGCTACAGGATAAGCAAAAAGGAAGCGTTCGAAAGCGGCTTGGTGCTTGAACAGCTGAAAGATTGAATGCCAGTATTCATGCAATTTCCAAATAGTTTTTAAAGCTATTTTTTCAATAACCTTATGCTTTTTCAGTGGGGTGTATTTATGCGTGGTAGGGGGTTTAGTCTGTATGAAATAGAGCAGTTCATAAGGGAGGCTGGTGCGGAGAAGGTAACAGAGGACGCAGTCCTAGACCTTGAGAAGGAGCTTGAGAGGCTCACAGAGAAGATTGCTGGAAAGGCCCTAAAATATGCAGAGCATGCGGGAAGGAAGAAGCTCATCAAAGGGTCAGACGTTTTGCTCTTAAAAAAGGAGCATTGACGCCTTTTGTTATTTATACTTTTCCTGAGGAATATTTGC
>JBAMLQ010000068.1:0-3330 GCA_039793505.1 Candidatus Micrarchaeia archaeon | reverse complement strand
TTTGAATTCTTTCACGGCCTCTACATACTTGTCTACTATCTCTAGGATGTCAACATTCCATGGATCAAGCTTGTTTTTCTTCACAAGCTCTATAAGCAGGTCTTTCCATGTCGCCTCGCTCACAAACCTTTCAAGATCTATCTTTGATTCTTTGGTCTCTATCTGTATCTGCAATAGACTTCCCATGGTCGCCACGATAATTCTTCTCCATCAAATAATAAATAGCTTTCTAATTTTCATCAGCAAGCTTTTTATAAGCACTCAATCTGATAATATCTATGCTTTTCCTCTACGAGATACTTCTGCTCTTTGCCACTGCTTTGGTAGTCGGCCTTATAGGAAATCTTGTTGGCATAGGCGGAGGCGTGCTTATAATGATTATACTTCTTTTCGGCTTCAAGATGCAGCCTGTCCTCGCTGGTGGCCTGAGCCTGCTTACAATCCTAGCAAGTGCAAGCGTGGGGACATTATCAAATATAATGCAGCGGGCGCTGAGCAAAGAACTCTTCTCGCTTATAGCCGTCTTTGCCGGAGCAGGCGTTTTGCTAGGTTCAATAATTCCATACCTATTGAATACAAAGTCTTTTGATACGCTCTTCGGCTTTGTGAGCATAGGCATAGGCCTCTTCTCCATACTTGCAGCCAGAAGCGATGCAAAGAAAATCGGAAACATAGAAAGGAGCTTCAGCTCGCTGAGCAAGGAGGAAAAAGAGGCTGCAAAAAAGGTAACGGGCAAGGCAGGAATAGGGTCATTTTCCTTTATCGCAGGCTTGATAGCAGGAACATTCGGCATAGGGATTGGCGGGATAGTTGGCACATACCTTACTGCCATAAAGCAGATGCAGCCAAAGGTTGCATTTTCAACGGTGCTTGCCGCAATGATTATAACTTCGTTGCTCGGCTCTTCAGTGCACCTGATCTCGATAAAAGGCAGCATGCTCTTGCTTGGAATGATCGTTGCCTTGATGGCGGGCGTTGCGATAGGGGCTGTTGCAGGCTCGCATATTTCTTCAAGAATAAAAAGCAGCAGGCTGAGGTTTGCGCAGGGCTACATTATACTGGGCCTTGGAATCATCGCAATAACATTTTCAATAGGTATGTAAGCGAATCTATAAAACGCTTGAATAATAATAAATTAATTTGTAGCATTTATTATAGTGTGGTGAGCTTATGCAGAAATTTGAGAATGAGTTTACTTACAGGAAGTTTGTAGAGTCAGGAAGGGAAAGCGAGTTCGATAGATTATTTGATGAGGCTGTAGAAAGGGTAACAAACGAAGTGCTTGGGAAGAGGTTCCCTATGTACATAAACGGCAAAGAGGTTTATGCAAGCGAGGAGATAGATGAGCATTCTCCGATAGACAATAGGCTTATAGGAAAGTTCCAGAAAGGCACAAGGGAGCACGCGCAGCTTGCAATTGACGCGGCGCTTGCTGCATTTGAAGAATGGAAGAGCAAAAGCTACAAGGAAAGGGTAGCAATATTCAGAAAAGCAGCTGAGATTTTTGCAAGGGAGAAATTCAATGTCGCTGCTATATTGAGCATAGAAAACGGTAAGACAAGATACGAGTCTGTAGGCGAGGTCGACGAGGCAATAGACTTCCTAAGGTATTATGCGCTCGAGATGGAAAGGAACAAGGGCTATGTAAGAAAGCTCAGGCTTGCAGGGAGCTCAGCAAAAGTAGGCGCAGGATTCCAAGGCGCACCCGGAAAAGAGGAGCTGGTCACCATAGCGATGAAGCCATACGGCGTTTTTGGGGTTATAGCACCTTTCAACTTCCCAATTTCCATCTCAACGGGCATGAGCACCGGCGCGCTCATTACAGGCAATACTGTCGTATTCAAGCCATCTTCGACAGACAACATGTCGATGCTTACAGGCTTGAAGATATATGAGATTTTCAAGGAAGCAGGCGTTCCAGATGGCGTGTTCAACTACATAACAGGTCCGGGCTCCGAAGTAGGAGATGCTTTGGTAATGAGCAGGAAGGTAAGCGGCATAGTCTTCACAGGCTCTAGAGCAACAGGCATGAGCATGCTCCAGAGGAACTATGCCAACGGCATGCAGAAAGTATTTATAGTAGAGATGGGCGGCAAAAATCCGGCGATAGTCTCAAAATATGCAGATCTAGACGAAGCTGCAGCAGGCGTAGCGAGTGCAGCATTCGGCTTCGACGGGCAAAAATGTAGTGCATGCTCTAGGGTATATGTGCACGAATCAGTAAAGGAAGCCTTCATAAGTAAGCTCATAGAAAAGATGAGGTCATTCAAGATAGGCAACCCTCTGGAGAAGGATGTTTACATGGGCCCATTGATAAGCGAGAAGGCGCACAAGAGGTTTGTTGAATCTGTAGAAGAGGCAAAGAGAAATGGGAATATACTCTACGGAGGCAAGGATTACAATGCTGGCTTGCAAGGCTTTTATGTAGAGCCAACTCTTGTCGAGATAAGCCATGAGAACAGGCTCTTCCACGAGGAGCTTTTCCTGCCTTTCCTTGTACTTACAACGTACAAAAACTTTAGCGACGCGCTCAAAATGGCAAACGATGTCGATTACGGCCTTACAGCCGGGCTATACAGCAAGAAGAGGAGCGAGATAAACGAGTTCCTCGACAAGATAGAAGCAGGGGTAATCTACATAAACAGGGAGATAAGTGCAACGACAGGCGCAATTGTAGGATTCCACACCTTCGTTGGCTGGAAAGGAAGCGGCCTCACGGGAAAAGGCACAGGAAGCAGGTTCTATTTGCAGCAATTCATGAGAGAACAAAGTGAGGCCATAGTCAGATAAAAAATAAATAGAAAAATAAGAAAAAGAGTAAAAGGAGGAGAGGAGAGAGTTGGAGTGGGGAAGTATCTCTCTACCTCTTTGTTCCTTCAAGCATGAAATCCTTTGGATCCATTCCGCGCATGAGCTCTTCGTTGAGCATGTGAAGCTCTACTATCTGCTGGTTCAGCCTCTTTATTCTCGTTACATTCCTTACCTGCGAGAGCTTGTTAGAGTTTATCATTGCAAGCTCTGTATTGAGCTGGTCCATCCTCTTGTTGTTCTCCTTTATCATGTCCCTTATGTAGAACTTTATCGTCTTCGGCGAGGTTGCGTATTCAAGGACCTTCACTCCCGTCATAACTGCAAGATAACTGTCATCAAGCTTCTTGCCAAGACCTACAATAAGGTTCGTTATCGAATTTGCATAATCTACAAGGTCCTCTGTGGTGAAGGCCTTCTCTACAAGAAGGGGTATTATGTGAACCTCGTAGTCCCATGAATTGCCGAGCTTGTCCCTTATGGTAAGTATGTTGTCCATAAGTATTGTAAGCTCGTTTATGC
>JBAMLQ010000067.1:0-3416 GCA_039793505.1 Candidatus Micrarchaeia archaeon | reverse complement strand
GCACAGAAGGAGTGGGAGAAAGCTGAGAAGCAAGCGAAGAAGAACTCTGCTCAATAGGCTTGACTACATTATTATTCAAGAACGAATATACACCTAATCCTGCAGTTTCTATTGGCTGTGCAACATAGTTGTTGAGCTCAGAGCCAAGCGTGCTCCACCAAGATGGTGTGCTTACAGTAGTAGTTGTAGTTGGACTTTGCGTAGTTATAGATGGGACATACTGCAAAGATGCAAGATTTGCTGCGTATATACCACCACTTGGTGCAGACATTAGAGTATAATACCAATTTGGAGCAGAGGAAGTTGATGATTGTGAATTGCTAGTGGAAGTACTTAAATTAGGATTTTTAGCCAAAAACTCTGCATAAGCGTTAGCATATTCCTCAGCCTCTTGTAGCGTTGGTGGTTTTCCATTTACATACAAATCTCCATTTGGTTTCATTTCCCACCCTGGAGGAAGCACAATAGTGGGTTTCCCATCTATTTCCATATATGTTGGAGTAGACACTGGTGGCTGAAGGCCTTGGCTTGTATAAAAGTTCGTTGGTGTTGGAAGTGAATATGTGCCATTTGCAAGCGAATTGTAAAGTGCAATTAACTGCGCTCCAGTGTATGTATTTCCGCCGATAGTGACAGTTGCGGTTGGAGAAAGCCCTTGTAGCATGGTGGAATTGAGCATTCCAGAATTTATAACTTCATTTAATTGAGATTGTGACAATGTTGGTGCGTTGGCGTTTATGCTCGCTAATATGCTTGGGTTGCCCTGAGGCGTAGTTGTAGCTGTAAGCGTAATTGTGCCTCCATTGCTACCAAGCTGCGAGAGCAGCTGCTGTGCCTGTTGCTGTGAATAGCCATAGGCTTCAAGTTGATCTACAGTGGGGTTTTTCAGTGTGATTGTGTTTTGATAATTTGAGAAAAGCACCTGCTTTGGCTCAAAAGAAAAAGTTCCATCTGCATTCTGCACCCATTTTCCTGTTTCTATAAGATTTCCGTTGACTATGCTTGTTGGAAAATGAGTTATTCCTTTAAATGTGCCATTTGCATTGAATTGAAGGTGCGGTGCATTCGCTGTCGGTCCATTATATATTGTTTGCTCTGCATTTTTTATTGTGGTTGTGCTACTTGTCTCTACTGGTGTTATGTTTCCTCCGGAATTAATGTATGGCGTGCCATTATATTCCTGCACAGGTCCACTATAGTTTGGGCCTGAAACCCAAACATTCTGATATAAGGGCTCATTGCCGAAAACTCCAGGTGCATACCATGTTTGCCCTGTATTTGGATTTGTCCACGAAGCTATTTGCCCTGATTTTAGTTGCGAATAGATATTGTTTGGGATTTGGTTTATGCCTGTGGCTGCTGGCGTCTGGCTTATGCTCACACCACTACCGCTACTTGTGGCTTGGGCTTGTGTGCTTGTGGTAGTGCCTGTGGGAGTGCTTTGTGGTTGAGCTGAGCTGGTATTGCTAGATGCTGATGTTGTTGCTGAGGTTTGCGGTGCTTTTGTTTGCGACTGAGAAGCAAGAGAAGAAGCAGTAAAAGTCTGCCCTGTATTTGGATTATAATATGAGGATATTGCACCTGTGCTTAGCAAATGTGCTATCCAACCAGGCACTTGGCTTGTAGCATGAGCTTGAGTAGTGCTCGCTGGTTTTACTGCATTTACTCCGAATGGAGGCACATACGGCATATATTACACCATCAAACCTGAATTGGCAAGAATGGAATCTGCCTTGTGGCCACGGCTGTGGGCACAGCCTGAGCCGAAGCTGGGGCTACGGTTGGAGGCAAAACTATTGGGTAAGCAGAGAAAGCTGGGTTATAACCAAACTGCGGAAGCGTTGGAACGTATGAAGGTACAAACTGAGGTGCAAATGGCATTTGTGCTGGTGCGTGTGCAGGTGCAGGCGATGGCGATGCCTCAGCCTCAGCCGCAGGCTTGGCTTCTTTGGCGAATAGGTTAGATTGCGTTGCAAGTGCTTTGAGTGACTTAGCACTTGTATTGAAAGAAGCATGAGTGCTTGTAGGCTTCTCAACGTTGGCTTCTTTTTTCTCCCCTGGAAGCTTGTTGCCTGTAGGCCCTACGGTAGTGCTTGTCGGCGCAGATGAAAACGGTCCCATTCCAAACGGCGATACGAACATTTTATCACAATTTACTTATATAAGTAAAAATATTTATATCTTTCGTATCCATTCCATTAGGCATTTACAAGCTTATTCAAGTTCTCTTCCTCTTTCTTGCGAAGGAGGTAGAAAGTGACATATTGAAAAGCAAGATAAAACAAAGTAAAAGTTATAAAAATCACCAAATAGCCAGGGATATAGATCTTATTGCCTTTAGAAAAGAACATTATTGCGACAGCAAAAAGAGAGAACATAAAGATATATATTAAAAACAAACCGATGAAATTTAGGACTTGGGTTTTCAAATGCGTAAATAAGTTTCCGCCTCGCTTGAAGTACATGTAGAATGTAAAAAATATTGGATACAAAAAAGGAATAAACAAAATAAGATTAAGATTCATTGCCTCGCCTTTTGTTGCCAAAGAAAAGCAAATAGATAAAAATCAACGTAGAGAATATATCTATGCTTATTATTCCGAGGCTGAATAGGGCTAATGTTCGATCTGTGCTCAGAGCCTGTGTCGTAAGGCTTATGCTATTTACTGTAAAAATTGTGCCTGTGCTATTTGTTATATCGTATGAAGGTATTGATATAGTGGAAGTATAGTAAAGAGACAATGCAATTAGCGAGGCTGCAAACAAACCCAAGGCTAATGAAAATGTAAAATGCTTTATACCGGTTATTATCCTCTCAAATTTAGTATAATAGAAAATATTCAAAATATTGATTAGGCTGAATAGCATGCCAAAAAAGTAAAGCCACAAGGCGGTTGTGCTGAACCTACTAGCCGAAACTTGGGGCAATACAATTACAGAAGTAGCTGCATTTGCAATAGCTAAATATAAAGAAATAAAGCCTATAAACAAAAGAAGTTTATTCCTCATACTTTCTTCCCCCTTGGCTAAAGCCTAGGAATATGGCCAAGAACCAAAAAGCAAAAGCCACAAACATATTCAAATACGCCATATAGTATAAAGTGTTTTGTGCAGTGCTTGACATTGTGGCAGTGGCATTGTATGCCGGCACATGGATTATTGTATTGCTTGAAGTTATATTGTATGCTGCATAGGTTGTAACATCAGGAATTGTCATTGCATAGAAAGTAACTACTGAGAACATTAAAGTAAGAGTTGCAAAGACTATTTTTGGAACTATCCCTCTGGCACTAAAAATAAAATACCCACAAATTGCTTCGAAGACAAAAAACATCAAAGCCAAAGATAGCATTTTACCACATTTATTATTTTGATCCGAAAACTATTTATGTTTTACATTTTTCCAATATTCATTA
>JBAMLQ010000066.1:0-3435 GCA_039793505.1 Candidatus Micrarchaeia archaeon | reverse complement strand
TGTGGGAGAACTCCACGTTTGCGCCGCTAGCTACTGCCTCTTCATAGAGCTCATTTGCGAGCTTTGTCCTGTCTACTACATATGCCTGCACCTTCGTGGACCTGATGCTAAGCGCCACTCCAGGGAAATGTATTTTTGCTCCATAAAGCTTGTTAAGCACGCATTTTTTGTAATTTATTTTAAGGCTTTCAAGCCCGCTATGCGAGAGTATGCCTGAGCTGCTGTATATGGGCTTGATTGCACTCTTCCTCTCAAGGACTTTTACGCTTATGCCGAGCCTGGCAAGCTCCCTTGCGGCTATCAGGCCGCTGCTTCCTGCACCGATTATTGTTATTTCCATGCAATCCTTAGAAACAAATAGATACATTTTATAATTTATCTATATTAATATTCTTACAGCCTTTTAGCAGTTGGGGTAGATATGTCCTTGCTTTTAGTAGTATTAGAAGCATTCTTATCAATAATCGTTCCGGGATTTTTCTTAGCCCTTGCCCTGCTCAGGAAAACCTCTCTTTCGATGTTCGAGATTGTTGTGATAGGATTCATATTTGGACTTATATTCCCGCCCACGCTTGTTTGGCTCGAAGGCTACCTTATACCTTATATACACGCATTTTCGTTCTCAGGCCAGCTTTATAATGCGAATGTAATGCTCCTTACCTTAATAGGCATTGTACTTTGCTTCCAGCAAGGTGCATTCAAAATAAAGCCAAAACAAAAAAGTGTTGAAATTGCCAGGGAGAAAGATTATAAGGAGAGGATTGGTGAGATAAGGGCCAGGATAAAAGAGCTTGGCCTTGACCTTGAACTGATCAAAAAGCATGAGGCTGAGGAAAAGGATCTTGAGGAAAAGCACAAGGGCGAAGAGGCTGCAATCTCAAGCTTAAACGCAGAAGAAAGGGAAAGGATTCTTGAGCTTCACAAAAAGGAAGAGAAGGAGCTTATAGAGGCCCACGAGGCAGAGGAGAAGCTAATAATAGATAGGTATGGCGAGAAGGGTGAGAAAAAGGCAGGCAATATGAACTATGTGTGGCTCTTCCTTCTTTTCTTGATGTTCCTAACTTTTGCAACAAGGATTGCAAACATAGGCGTTGCCCCAAGATATTTCGAGTTTGATCCGTATTTTGACATGATAAGCACAGAGTATATTTTGACATACGGCTACCAGCTCCTATATGATCACGCCGCTTGGCCCACTGTCGCAAACGGCACCATACATAGGATCCAGCCCATAGTTCCGTACCTCGAGGCTTATTGGTATGATTTAGCAAATACGCACCCTGCAAATGCAACGAGCATAGATATAAACCTTCTTAGCCTGGTAAGCGGGTGGTACCCACCTATAACAGCTGCACTGCTCGTCTTCATCGTTTTCTTCTTCCTTTATCATGAATATGGTAAATTCCCTGCTATGATCGGCGCGACGCTTGTGGCTTCGATGCCTGCGCTTATAACGACATTCATTGCCGGCGAGCAGCTTCTTGAGCCGTGGGGAATATTCGCAATGTTCTTCTTCTATGCTACATATCTTGTCGCCATAAAATACAAAGAACCACGCCTTGCTGTTCTTGCAGGCATAGCATATGCATCTACATTCCTAGGCGCGCACTACTATACTGTCAATGCCGGCATATTGGCATTCTACATAGTCCTGCAGGGTTTCATCAACGTGCTCAGAAGCAAGGAGATGAAGGACTTCTACAAGATTAACATTATTGTAATAGTGGTGTTCTCAATCTTCTACCTTCTTTACATGCCTTACTCAGCCACTCTTACTGAGAGAACACCCTCTGTAGTTGGCATACCTGTAATAATAGCATTCCCTCTGTTTGCGTTGATACTCATATTCTTGCTTGATTACCTCTCGAAGCTATACGCTGAAAAGATAGAGAAGAATACAATACTTATTACAATACTCTCAATACTCTCCCTTGCTGGTGCTGCAGTTATAGCGGTTGAGGCTCTGCTTGGAAGAATGAAGAAGGATGCAAAGCCTTTGGCCAAGTTTGGCATAGCTTCTTTTCTTGCTTTCTTAGTGATACTTCTTGTGCTCTTTACTCCTTTGGGCAACCCCGTGCACAGGTATATTTCACTGTCAGTGCACTTTACAACCCCTTCAATACCACTCTTTATGACTGTGCAGGAGTATGAGCCTACCGGAATAAACTTCAACTTCGGCTCTGCAGGCTTTGGAATAATAGGTATGAACATAGGCAGAGTAAATATAATAGTATGGCTTGTACTCGCCTTATTTACAATACTCGAGCTGCTTGCAATCTATTACAGGAATTCCACAACAAGCATACTCGCGCTCTCTGCTGTATGGCCTCTTGCGGTTGCAGGAA
This sequence comes from Candidatus Micrarchaeia archaeon, assembly GCA_039793505.1. GTDB lineage: Archaea > Micrarchaeota > Micrarchaeia > Micrarchaeales > CABMGC01 > JAGDYD01. The sequence goes on along the minus strand of JBAMLQ010000066.1, from coordinate 1,090 downwards.
TGATAGAGGTAAAATACCTGCCACACTTCGGCGTGGGCTATATAATTGCGATAGGCGCAATCATAGGGGAGCTTACCATATACTTGCAAAATGGTTCGAGCTTCAGGTCTGGAAAGGGCCCGATAAATGAAAAGGCAATGAAGGCCCTCTATGCGTTTGGCATATTCATTGCACTTCTTGAAGCGGCGACATTTGTTCCCCTCTTCTCAGCCATAGCAAATCCGAACTGCACCTCAATAATAAACAGCGGCAACTCCATAGGTTATGATATGTTCTGCAATGTTGTCCCAAAGTATTGGCTTGATGCTACTGCATGGATGTGGGCCAACGTCGGGCCTTTCGGGCCGAGAATCTTATCATGGTGGGACTATGGCGATTGGATCAACTGGTTCGGAAACAGCAATGCAGTGCTCAGGGGTGACAATGCAGTGGCAACATTGGATTATGCTGCAGCTGCACAATATGTATTAGGGCCTGCAGACTCTTATGGGGCTCGTGAAATGGCTTACTTCATGGACAATGTAGTACATGCAAAATATCTTCTTCTCGATGACCAGCTCCTGCCGAAGTGGGGGGCGCTTGACTTCCTCGCCTGTGTGCATGTAAACGAGACCAATATGTCATTTGCGGAGAGCCAGGGCAAGCTTATTGGAAAGCCTTATCAGCTTGGGACATCACAATGCGAGATAAACCACGATCCTGTATATGTTTTGTTACCTGTCCAGCTCAACAACATAAACAATTATTGCAATATAAATTCTACAGTGCCTATGGTCAAGGCAATAATGCTTATCGGCAACCAAGTATATGTAAACAACACATATTGCATTCCAACAAGCATCTACAACATGACAAAGCCCGTAAACATATATTATTCAAACGGAACTAAGATAAGCAATGCATACATAGTGCCGAACATGGAATTCTATTATGGGACCATAAGCTTGTATGGGCAGAATTTTGCGGATTTCATGGTATTGTATACTCCTAACGGGCCGAACGACACAGTTACAAATGCGCCTTCAGAATTCTATAGCTCCAACTATTACAGAGGATTCTTCTTTGGCGAGCTTCCAGGGTTCACGCGCGT
>JBAMLQ010000065.1:0-3580 GCA_039793505.1 Candidatus Micrarchaeia archaeon | reverse complement strand
ATTGAAAGATTAAAGAAGGCAGCGCTTAAGCTTATGGAAGAAAATGTGCAGAATGAAAAGATAAGGAAGATAGGATTAAGGGTCTCTGGCCTTGTAAAGAGTTCTGGGCAAAAGAGGATTGAGAACTATTTTTAATTGCCTTGCTTCTTTGACTGCTCGTACTTTAATTTGCTGATATACTCTCTTACCCTCAGCGCCGCCATGACACCTGTGCCGGCTGCAGTTATGGCCTGCTGGTAAAATGTATCAGCAACATCTCCTGCTGCAAATACCCCCTCCACGCTTGTAAATACAACATTCTGCGTTACTATATAGCCCTTCTCATCAAGCTGCAACTGTCCTTCGAAAGGCTTTGTATTTGGCTGGTTCCCTATGGCAACAAAAACCCCATCTATCGGCATCTCGCTTATCTCGTTTGTAACGACATTCCTGAGCTTTACTCCGCTTACCTTTGCATCGCCTTTTATCTCCTCTACTACCGTGTTCCAGATGAATTTTATCTTTGGATTTGAGAAAGCCCTTTCCTGCATTATCTTGCTCGCCCTCAGCTGGTCCCTTCTGTGCACAATTGTAACTGTGTTTGCGAACCTTGTCAGAAAAATTGCATCTTCAAGCGCCGTGTCGCCTCCGCCAACGACTATTACATTCTTGTTCCTGAAGAACGCGCCGTCGCAGGTAGCGCAGCTGCTTACTCCCCTTCCTATGAACTTCTTCTCCGACTCTATGCCAAGCCACCTCGCAGAAGCGCCTGTGGCTATTATTACCGAATTTGCTTCGTATACTTGTTCGCCTACCCAAAGCTTGAACGGCCTTGATGAAAAATCAACCTTCGTAATATCTCCATCGACAAACCTTGCACCAAACTTCTCGGCCTGCTTGCGCATAAGGTCTATAAGCTCAGAGCCCTCTACACCATCGGGAAATCCGGGATAATTTTCTACGGTTGTTGTAAGAAGAAGCTGTCCCCCTGCGGTGGTGCCGGTAATTACGAGTGGTTTTAAGTCGTCTCTCGCTGCATAAAGTGCAGCGCTCAGGCCTGCTGGACCTGAACCTATTATTATTACATCCTCCAAAAAAACCACCTTTTAAAATTCTGTTGTTAAAAATATATAAAGGTTAATGAAGTAATATCTTTTGGGCGGCCAAATGTATCTAAACCTTCCTGAAGGAAAGATAGCATTAGATGTAAGGGATAATAATGCGGAGATTACATTCATATCGCATGCCCATTTCGACCATATCCAAGGCGCGAAAAGCAGGAATATAATTGCAAGCGGCGAGACCAGCAAGCTGATAAGAGTGAGAAAGGGCTTTGATATATCTCCTGTAAGCTACGGATTTGCAAAGCTTCTTGACTCTGGGCACATTCTTGGATCAAAGCAGCTTTATATAGAATCGGAGCTCGGATACTCAATCCTTTATACTGGCGATTACCAGCTCCAGCGCTCCTGCACAGCAAGCCCGATCGAGATAAGGGAAGCAGATGTTGCAATACTCGACTCGACTTATCCTTATGCAAACATTAAGTTCGATGACAGAAGCGAGATTGAGGAAGCAATAAGGAAATATGTTGAGATGAAGCTCGAGAAGGGTATTGTTATATTCAGCAGCTACGCCCTCGGCAAGGCGCAGGAGCTTATAAAGATAATGAACACTATTGGAATTGTGCCGGTAGTGGACAAGAAGATAGGGGAAATAAACAAAGTCTACAAAGAATTTGGTATTGATTTGGATTACGGTTCTGTATATGAAGACGAAGAGAGATTCAACGAGCTAACAAAGGGAAATTTTGTAGGCATAGTAAGCACACATAATGTAAGGGAGCTTGCAAGAAGGCTTGAGATTATTTACAACAGAAAGGTCTTCACTGCTGTTGCGACTGGCTTCGCGAAGATTTTCAAATTCGATGTAGACGTGCAGTTCCCGCTTAGCGATCATGCTGATCTTTACCAGGCTGCAGAATTCATTGAAAGAAGCGGCGCAAAAGTCATATATACTTATGGAAAAGATTCGGAGCTCCTGGCTAATAATTTAAACAGGATGGGCTACAGGGCTAGTCCTTTCAACAAAATAAACTTGCTAGTTGAGAAAGTACTATGAGAGGAACTTGTCAAGGGCAGGATAGCCTTCAAGCATATGCTGCTGCTCGAGCTGCTGGTATGCCATGTACATTATTCCCACAGTAAGAAGTATGCCCATGCCCGTGCCGACTGCCCCAGTAAGCGTGGCTAGCGCTGCAAGCAGGCCCACTATAACACTTCCAAGCACTGTTATTGTTGGTATGTACTTGTTGAGTATGCTTTCTATGATTCTTGGGTCCCTCCTGAAGCCTGGTATCTGCCAGCCAACGTCTTGAAGCTGCTGTGCCACGTTCTTTGGATTCTGCCCTGTCATCTCTATCCAGAACTTTCCAAAGACAATGCAGAGTAGGATGAGCACGACCGTGTATATGATTACATGTATCCATTCAGCTACGGGTATTACCCCACCCCATGGCAAATAAAGAGGGGAGGTTGTCTGGGTAAGATAAGTAAAGTAGTTTGCATAGCTTCCTATGCCACCGTACTGCGCCGCATAAGGTAGAGGGAAGTTTGGCGAGATAAGATAGATGAGCCCGCCCCTCAGGTCGAGCGTTCCGCCAATTGGCTGATAATACGCTATGAACTTGGCAAGATTGGCCAAGCTACCGCCTACGTTTGCCAAGAACCTGAACCAGACATCAAGGCTCAGCTCAAATGATGTTGCAAGAATAACTGGAAGAACGCTTACATAAAGCAATGGTATGGGCAAGCGCCCACCAACGCCCCTGAACTGGCTGAATACAAGAGGAAGCTCGACCTTCATATCATAGACATAGATGCTTATCAAAAACACGATTATTGCGAAGAAGAGCGGGCCAAAGGCCATTATCGCGTTTGGTATCGCAGCAGCTCCACCACTCACTATTGCTTGCGCAGCCTCAGGGAATAATATCTGTATTGTGCCCGCTATTATTGAGTATGCAACGCCTCCAGCAATGAAGAGGTTTATGCCAGAGGTTATTCCGTATTTTGTCATCATCTCGTCAAGGAATATTACAACAATAGCTCCTATTGCAAGCTGCACAACGACAATTCCGAAGAAAGAGTTGCTTATAAGCGGAACAAAGCCTGTTGCTGAGAATATATACGCTTCTATCACAGCTATTATCATTGCAGAGAATTTTTGTATGCCCTGGAACCTGCCCTTCTGCTCCATGTCGTTTGTATCTAATTTTATGAGCCCAGCGCCCATGAGAAGCTGGAGCAGTATGCTTGCAAGCACTATCGGGCCTATTCCTACAGTAATCAGGCTGCCTATCCTTGAAGCAAACACTATGCTCATGAGCTCGTAGAGTCCGCTCTTTATCGTGATCATGTTTACTCCATAGGCAGGTATGCTAAAGAGAAGGAAATAAACAGTCATTATCATGCCGGTCCACTTTAGCTTCTCCTTGAAGCTGAGCGGTGTGCTTGGCTTTTTTATTGAAGGTATGAATTTGAGTATAGGGTCTAGCTTCTCCAGCATAGAATCAACTAAAATTAGAATATATAAGATGGTG
>JBAMLQ010000064.1:0-3654 GCA_039793505.1 Candidatus Micrarchaeia archaeon | reverse complement strand
AGATAAACGAGATAAAGGAAGTAATGGTATATGTAGGCTCTGGCTACCTTGTAGAGAAAAGCGTGGAGGAGGCGAAGGAATACCTTAAGGAGGGCCAGAAAAGGGAGGAGGAGCTTATAGCCGAGCTCCAAAAGCAGAAGGAGTACGTAGAGAAGGAGCTTATTGACATTGCATTTGAAATCGAAAAAACCGGTAATGCGAATGTTTGAATTCCTTAAGAAAAAAATCTCAAGCTTTGTAAATTCTTTCAAGGAGAAGGAAGAAGAACGAGTTGAGAAAGAGATAAAAGAAGAGGTAAAGAAAGCAGAGAAGGAAGAGACCAGGCCTGAAGAGGCAAAGAAGGAAGAGAAGAAGCAAGAAGAGGAAAAGAAGAGCGAAGAAGCAAAAATAAAACCCAGCGTCTCTGCAACTACAAAGATAAAGGGATTTATCTTCAAGAAGGTGAAAGTGAGGGAAGAAGATGTAAGTGATATGCTTGAACAGTTCAAGCTTTCGCTGATAGAATCGGACGTCAACTACGATGTCGCCGAAAAATTTACTGAGAATTTAAGAAAGATCATTGTAGGGAAAGAAGTCGATTCCAAGGACATTGAGAAGGAGATAAATGATGCTGTAAAGAAAGCCCTCCTTGAAACGTTGGCAAGGCAGACAAAAATAGACATAGTGAAATTTGTAAAAGAGAATAAGAAAGAAGGAGAACCTGTAAGAATCCTTTTCCTTGGGCCTAACGGCGCAGGGAAGACGACAACGATAGCCAAGATAGCAAAGATGCTAAAGGATGCTGGAATAACATGCACCCTATCTGCAAGCGATACGTTCAGGGCTGCAGCAATCGAGCAACTTGCCATGCATGCAGAAAAGCTTGGCGTGCCTATAATAAAGGGCAAATATGGCTCCGACCCGGCAAGTATAGCTTACGATGCAGTAGCATATTCAAGGGCCCACAAGATTGATGCTGTGCTCATAGATACTGCAGGCAGGCAAGAAACAAACAAAAGCCTTATAGAAGAGATGAAAAAGATAATCAGGGTAACTAATCCACAGCTGAAGATATTTGTAGGCGAGAGCATTGCAGGCAATGCACTGCTCGACCAAGTGAGAGAATTTGATAAGGCAGTAAAACTGGATGGTGTTATACTGACAAAACTAGACTGCGATGCGAAGGGAGGAAATACACTATCTATACTTAGCGAGACAAACATACCGGTGCTGTACTTTGGAACCGGAGAAGGCTATGAGAAGCTTGTCCCTTACAACCCAGAAGAAATTGTAAACAATATTATTTAATTATTTAAGCGGAAAGGCAACAAAATTAAAACTTGCCTTCATATATTATATTGATTTTATGGATGAAACTGAGCTTAAGATGCTTGAAGCAGACGTATACGACCAGCTTAGAGGGATGCTGAGCACTCTCCCAAGCGAAGAAGAAAAGAAAAAGTATATAGAAGGTGTTGCAAAAGGCATAAACCCTTCACTCAGCAGCAGTGAAATCGAGAAGGTTGTAAAGGATGCAGAAGACTTTTACCCGGTAAACAAATATCTTGGAGATCCAAACATTGAAGATATAATGATAAACAATACCCAAAATATCTTTCTCTATACGACTGAGGCAGGGCAGGTAAAGGCCCCAGAAACGATTAGCAACAAATTTGAATTGGATCTTCTTGTAAAAAAATTCAGAATGTATGCTACCACTTCGACGTCGCATGAAAGGATATTTGATGTACATCTTCCAAACGGATCAAGGGTTAATATAGTAGATTCTCCTCTTGGTCCTGATATAACAATAAGAAACTTTAAGAGCCAGGCATTCAGCATAATAGACTTGATAAACAGGGGGGAAATGAGCTACAAGCTCGCGGCGAGACTATGGATATACGTAGATGGGCTAAAAGTAAGGCCTGCAAATATTCTCATTGGAGGCATGCCCGCAAGCGGGAAGACCACGCTGCTCAATGCACTCTTCAGCTTTTTCAGGCCAGAAGAAAGGATAGTCACCATAGAAGAAACATATGAGCTCAACACGGTAACCCAAGAAAATTGCGTTAGGCTCGAGACAGACCCTGAATTGAACATGGAAGACCTCGTAAAGAATGCGTTAAGGATGAGGCCGGACCGTATCATCATCGGCGAGGTAAGGGGAGAAGAAGCAAAAGACATGATGACAGCAATGAACATAGGAAAGATAGCGATGGGTACAATCCATGCAAGCACGGCTAGGGATATAGTCACAAGGCTACAGCACACACCCATGAATGTCGAGATGGACATAATTCCACTTATAGATACCCTAATAGTCGTATCACAAGTTTACGAAAATGACAAATTTACGAGGAAGATTACACAGGTATCCGAGATATCTGGAGTTGAAACACAAGTTCTGCTCTCAGACCTGTATTCTTATGACTATAAAACCCACAAGAGCTCAGACATATTGCCAAGCGTAACATATAGGGATACTTTAGCAAGGCTAACAGGATATCCGCCCTCTGAAATTATAATAGAAGAAGAAAGACGCGCAAAGATACTCGAAAGGCTCAATCAACTCGGGATTACTGGACTGAAAGAGATAAACGAGTTTGTCAAAGAGTACTATGAAGACCCAGAAGCCGCACTTAAAAAAATAAACCTTGAAAATCTTGGAACGTTACCATGGTAACTTCTTTTCTCTTTCTGCTCGCATTTTTCCTTCTCCTCGCTTACAAGATATATTTAGATATAAAAATGAAAAGGTTGAAAGAAAGCGCGCTGATGTATCTCTTCATACTACTCGGTCTCGCTCTTTTTGAATTCGAAAATGTGAATGTGTTTTTTTATCTTGCTGTTTTAATCATGTTCAATCTTCTTCTCTCTACATATGGGTCAAAAAAGCTTTTCTTCTTTGCCTTGCTTGCTTTGCTGTCTTTGCCTTTTGTAAATGGTATCATATTTGCGCAGGGCGCTTTTCTCGGCATGCTTCCAGAAGTTGTATTAATGAAAGGAAAAAACCCAAAGAAAGACAAAAAGCTTGAAGTAAAAAGAGACATTATACATTTGAGTGCTGGCGCTACGATATTGGCAATTGCTTGCATTTTTTCCTTTTGGGGAAGAAGTATAATCCTAGCGCTTGTGCTAATCGGTTTTGCTTTGGGAAATTATATAAGGCTCGGCGGAAGACCTTCTATCATTGCAAGATTAGAAAGAGAATATACACCATTTGGCTATGGGGCAATATGGCTCGCGCTTGGAATCACTATTACTATAGGCATGCTTTTCTCAAATGCTTACATGCTTGCGGTGCTCAGCACAATCTTAATAGGTGATCCACTTGCCACCATTATGGGTGTAAAATTTGGGAGAATAAGAATTCCGCACAACAAGGAAAAAAGTGTAGCAGGAAGCCTTGCATATTTCTTTTCGGTACTTATCATCTCTTATTTCTTCGTAGGCTACTTTGCAGCAGTTATTGCTATTGCAGCTTCACTCATAGAGAGTGTGGAGTTGAGGATTGATGACAATCTTACAGTGCCAGTATTCCTTATTCTGATAATTCTGTTGTTTTATTACCTTGTATAAGAACAATGCAAGTATTTGCGACTTTTGTATGTCAGACTCTTCTTCCTCTTCTGCCACCAGGCCTCTTTGTTGTATCTGTAGGTATCGGGGTGACAT
>JBAMLQ010000063.1:0-3656 GCA_039793505.1 Candidatus Micrarchaeia archaeon | reverse complement strand
TTGAATTATTTGGTTTGAGCTCCATGCATCTGAAAATATTATCTCATTGGCAGACAAGGAGTTGAGATAAAACCATGCAGTGAGCGAAGCGCTGTTTGCCCCATTCAATTGTGTCAATATAGGGGTCGATATATAAGAAGATCCTGAAGAACCTGCAAAATTTGCTGCATATGTGCTTTCGCTTGAAAGGGAGATTGACCTTGCCTGATTGCTCTCTGCAGAACAGGAGTAATCTAGGCATATATTGCCAAATGAATTCTCCAGCGAAATCGTGCCATTGGCTGTAGGCAGTATGTATTGATTTGTAGAGCTTGGGATAAGGAACGAAGGATTTGATACTATATTCTTCGCCATGCTGTACGCCATCGCCTTTACTATCTGCTTCCCAACTTTTGCCTGAAGTATTACCATTCCATTTTTTGTAACTGTCACATTGTAAGGAATTATTCCTATAAGGCTGACAACAGAAATTGTCCCTGAATAACCGTTGCCTGCTTGCACGGCAGAATCGATTGAGCTTGCTATGCTCTGCGCTTGTAGCTGAAGCTGCGAAAATGTCTGGTCGCTGAGCGCTGTGCTCCTCTCGCTTGATATTATTGCAAACAAAAAGATGAACACAAGTAGAACAAATGAAAAAACTATCAGGAACTCAAGCGAAAGCTGCAGTCTCATCTAAACACTCAAACTAAGTCAACGGAGTAATATAAACACATGGTATGCTTGGCGCGGTAGGGCATGAACCCATTGCGGTAAGGTTTATTAGATATGTACCAGTAGAGCTTATCCCTCCAAGATTGCCGCTTACATTCACTGGAGTATATGCTGTTACCGAACTCAGCCCCGAAGAGGATCTTACTTCGAATATGATCATGTGCCCTGGGGCGCCACTCTGAGATCCCACATATATATATTGAACGCCAGGCGGCACTTCTATCTGTGCCACCTGCTTTGCCGGTGGTCCTTCGCTGCCAACAAACGATGCTATGCTTGCAATCTTTGAGGCTGCTTGCTGTGATTCTATTGCTGCAAGCGAAGAGCTTGAACTTGCTATCTGCATGAATGCTATAACAACTATAGGGAGCAATATGGCTAGACCGAATGAGAGGGTTATGAGCAGTTCAAAGCTTGACTGGCCTTTCATAAGACCACAACATTATTTCCCCTGAACTTTGCAATTATCAATTCCTTCCTTTCCTTTACCTCATTGTATAGCTTGTCCACTGTATCTTTTAATACACTGCTTAAAGAGTAGCCTGTCGAAACAGCGGCAACAGAGCCGCCCTTTTTCAACACCACCTTGCCGTGCATCTCGTAGTTTCTCATCTTTGACCTCTTTACATTCAGCGTTACATAATCCACCTTTACATTCCTGAACCTATTTATCTTGTTTACCATGTCATTTAGCTCACTTTTTATGTCTTCTTCGTATTCCTTTGTGTAATCATCAAGCCCTGAGATTATTATCTTGTTCTCGCTCTCTACGCTGGTAGACGCTATTAGGCCAAATATGTCCCTTACGGTTATTATTCCAACGGGTCTGTCTGATTTTGTCACAACAAGCGAGGAGATGCTTCTCTCCACAAACTCCCTTATTGCATCGTCAAGCATGGCGCTCTGCTCTATTGCGAGAACACTTTTTTGGCAGACACTGCTCACCGGAGTATTGCTAAGCGTATAAATGTAGTTCCTTCTTTGCGGGGATCTTTCAGTTGCCTTTGCGAACATCTCTATTATATCCCTCAGTGAAATAAGGCCATAAAGCGAGCCATTCTTTATTACAACAAGCCTATTCACCTTGTTTTTCTCCATCGCAGATTTCGCCTGAGCTACATTTGCATCAGCATCTATTCCTATTACTGGAGAAGTCATTGCATTCTCCACCTTGTAGCTTGAGAGAAGATGCAATGAGAGTATTGCCTTTAGTATCTCGCTCCTTTTCACTATCCCTATTATCTTATTTTCCTCAGTATATGGAAGGGCTTTGACTCCTTCAAAGTAGAAATAAAGTATAGCCTTCTCTATCGAAGTAGCAGAGTCTAGCAGCGGAACCTTCTTAGCAAACTTTCCTATAGCCTGCTTCTTATTTAGCTTCGTTGCTCCCTTCCTTACTATGGTCCTGTCGTCAACAACACCATAATAGGAGCCGTTCTTATTCACTATCACCGCAGTATATGTCTTTACTTTGCTCATAGCTTCTGTTATCGGTGTTTTGTAATCATACATTATTGTCTCAGAAACAAACTCGCTTGGTACTGGTTCAAATGCTCTCATCCAACCCCCTTAATTAAGAGTTATTAAGGATTAAAAATTAAAATACCTTCCTTACATATTATATTGCATGCCAGGATGGCAGATCGGCTATGCGGCCGCCTGCAGAGCGGCAAAGGGGGGTTCGACTCCCTCTCCTGGCTTAAACGTCTACCAACACGAAGATCTTCCAACTCTTCCCTTTCTCTACCCTGAGTTCGTGCGGCGTAACAGCCTTTATCTCGAGAAGGTGGTAATCCTTATCGACTTCTTTGAAGAAAAGCTTCCCTCTTAACCTAAGATTTTTGCCTTCTATAATGCTTATAATCCTGAAACCGTAAGCATTAAGGGCTTTTTCATCTATTCGTGAAAGCAGATCCTGAAGAGTAAACCAGACCAGGTCCTCCCTCGTACTTGCAGATTCAGATACTGTAAGAGTCTTGGGCCTGTAGTTTTGCTTTTCTATTTTCTTTATGTCAAGCATTACCCCAAGCATCGCAATTGCAGCATTTTCTAAAGCTTCTTTAAAACTTTTTCCATATGCTACGAACCTTACATCTGCAGTATGGGGCAGGTATCTGAACTTTATTCTTGGCATACTTCTATTGAAATAATTAGATTTATATATGTAAAATAACAAGTAAGACTGTCCTGTGAAGAATAGAGTAACTGCTGAAGAGTGATGACGCCTATATCGACTGAGGACGATAAAATGAGAAAAACATATATAGCAATTTTTGAAATTGCGCTCATTATAATGCTAGCAAATTCTTTCCTAGCCACGCCTTCAAGCATACTTGATACCGATCCATCAACCTATATAATTGTTCCGATAATAATGATTCCTCTCTTTGCAATCTTCATGTTTAAAAACAAGATTAAGGGCAATGTTGAAACAAAAGATGTCTTGCTTGGCTTCATTCTATTTGCTGCATTTATATTTTCGATCTTTTATCTCCGCTATGTATTTTCATTTATGTTTATTGAGTTCAGGTTAGATATGCTCCTCTTTCCTCTTGCAATTGCTAGCATTGTAGTAACAGTATTCGGTACAAAGAATATAAACGCATTCAAGGCGCTTATGATATATGCACTTTTTGCTTCACCAATACTTCTTACTCCAATATTCTCATTGAATCAAGGCTTTGCAAGCATGAATGCACTCATGGTTTATAATATAATGCACCAGCTAGATAGAAATGCAACTTTTGTTCCGCCTATAAGTATAGAAGAAAACGGCTATACGATAGGTATAGGAGAGAGCTGCGCTGGCATAGGGGCATTGATAGGCTTGATTTTCTTCCTGATACCTGTCGCTTACTTATTTGATGGCAAAGCTGGAAACAAGGTATTGTGGGTTTTCTCAGGTGCTTTTCTCTTTTTGCTCCTCAACCTACTCAGGATGTTTG
>JBAMLQ010000062.1:703-3780 GCA_039793505.1 Candidatus Micrarchaeia archaeon | reverse complement strand
CCACCATATGTTAGCGGCGAGCTTCATCCTGGACAGATGTGGGTCAAAAGCATAAAGGACATTATTTTAAGATACAAACGCATGCAGGGCTACGATGTGCATGACAGGGCAGGCTATGATGTGCACGGCTTGCCAACAGAGCATGCTGTTGAAAAGTCTATGAATATAAAATCCAAAAGGGAGCTTGAATCTAAGATAAGCACAGAAAAGTTCATAGCTGCATGCAAGGAATATGTCGATTCACTTATAGCGAAAATGAATAGGGATTTTGCCAGGTTTGGCGTATTTCTCGATTTTGAAAACGCTTATATCCCGTATAGGAAGGAGTATATCGAAAAGGCCTGGAACATTTTCAAAAGAATAAGCGATAAAGGCTTGCTGTATAAAGAGGACAAGCCAATGACCTACTGCCCCAACTGCGAAACAGTGCTTGCGCCGGGCTCGCTCGAAGTAGAATATGGAGATGAAAAAGACCCTTCGATATTGGTAGCATTCAAGGTTGATACAAACAAGTCAAAACCCAGAATCGAGGTTAATGATAATACATATTTGCTTGTCTGGACAACGACCCCATGGACTCTTCCTGCAAACATGTCTGTTGCAGTTAATCCAAAAGAACTGTATATAAAAGCCAGAATAGGCCAGAGGGAGCTGATATTTGCAAAGAAGAGGTTTGATACTGTAGTAAGCTTGCTGAACGAGAGCGCAATAGTCGAAGCAGAGTTCTATGGAAGTGACTTAGAGGGAATTTATTATATTAATCCTCTCGAAGAGAGCGTTCCACTTCAAAAGAAGTTTAGGAAATATCATAAAGTCCTATTTTCTGAAACGCTTGTCTCTATGGATGAGGGAACAGGCATTGTCCATATAGCCCCAGGGCATGGCGCAGAGGACTACGAGCTTGGAAAGAAAAACAAGATACCGGTCTTCTCACCCATAGATATGCATGCAAAGTATACTGCGGATGCTGGTGTATATGCTGGGCTAAGCGTGCCAGGCGAAGCCAACAAAAAGATACTCGAGGATTTGAAAGAACGGGGTGCGCTGCTTGACCAAGGGGAGATTACACATAGCTATCCACACTGCTGGAGATGCGGAAGCAAGCTTATTTACCTGTCTACAGAGCAGTGGTTTCTAAACATGCAAAAGATAAAGAAGAAGCTTTTGAAGGCAAACAGCAAAGTCATGTGGCATCCAAAAGAGGCGCAGGAATGGGAGGCAAATGTGCTTGCTAATTCGCCAGACTGGTGCATTTCAAGACAGAGATTTTGGGGTATACCTATACCTATATGGAGATGCGAAAAGTGTGGAAACATAGAGGTAGTTGGTTCGCTAAGCGAGCTTGAGGAAAAGGCTTTGAACAAAGAAGATGTTAAAAACATTCAAGACCTGCATAGACCTTATATAGACAAGATAACATTAAAATGCAGCAAATGCGGCGGGGAAATGCATAGGGTGAGCGACGTCTTCGATGTTTGGTTCGATTCCAGCATAGCATTCGAGGCTAGTTTGAGCGACGAAGAGTTCAAGGAGCTCTTCCCTGCTGACCTTATATTAGAGGGGGTGGACCAGCTTAGGGGCTGGTTTGGAAGCCTTCTTAAAAGCGGAGTAATGCTTTACAACAAATCGCCCTATAAGGAGATTGTTGTCGATGGGATGCTGCTTGCTGAAGACGGCAGGGAGATGCACAAGCACCTTGGCAACTATGTGCCGCTAAGCGAGCTTCTCAAATATACAACAGCAGATGCATTCAGATTGTGGGTTTCAAGCCATACGCAGTGGCTGGATCTCCCATTCAAAAAAGATGAGATAAAAGAAGCAGAGAAGACAATTTCTGTGCTCCAAAACATATCAAACCTCATAAATGAATACTCAGATGCGATAGGCTATGGAGAGCCGAAGCTAAAGCCAGACACTGGTGAGATGATAAATGCTTGGATAGTATCTAGGCTAAACAATGTCATCAAGGAAATGACAAATGCACTTGACAATTATGATGTCCACAAGGCAAACTTTGCATTGAGAAATTTCATTCTAAACGACTTTAGTAGATTTTATCTCAAAATGGCTAAAAAGAAGATATTGTACAGCAGCAAAAGAGAAGCAAATGCAACAATGAATACCATAAACTATGTGTTCCACAATATGCTGCTCCTCTCTTCGCCTATTATACCTTTCACTTCAGAAAAGCTGTATTTGGAGGATTATGCTGACAAGGAAAGCGTATCATTTGAGGGCTGGCCCAGATATAAAAATAGATATATAGACAACGACCTTGAAGAAGCGTTCAAGATAGCAATAAGCGCAATAACAGCCATACTCAACAGTAGGGAAAAGGCTAAGGTGAGGCTAAGGTGGCCGCTCAGCAGCGCCACGCTTGAGGTGAAAGATGACAGGGCCCTGGAAGCGCTCGAAAAGCTCTCCGAGGTAATTGAAGATTATACCAATGTAAAAAAGCTCGAAGTTAAAAAGGTAAAAGGCATAGAAAGGGCAATAAGGCCTTTATTCCAGAAGATAGGGCCGGAGTTCAAGGAGAATGCAAAGGCTGTTGCAGACGCTCTTGCAAGTTCAAACGCCGATGAAGTTGAGAAAAGCGTCGCTGCAAAAGGCTATTACGAGCTCCATACCGACAAAGGCTTGTTTACTATAAGGCCCGAGCACTTTAATATAGTCGAAAAGAGCCTCTCCCAAGATGCAGTTGAATTCGAGTATGGTGTTGCTTATATAAATCCAAATATGAGCAAAGAGCTGCTTGATGAAGCAATCTATAGGGAGCTTGTAAGGCGCATACAGCTCATAAGGAAGGAGCTAGGGCTCAAGAAAGTAGACAAGATAAGCATTAGATACGCAACCTCTGGGGAGCTGGAAAGAGTAATAAGAGAAAAACTTAAAGATCTCTCCAAAGAGACAAATGCAAAGGAGATAATAGAAGACAAGAATATTTCTGGCAAAAAATTTGAGATTTTAGGGGACAATATAGAAATAGATGCAAAGAAGGTTCAATAGTTGTCAGCAGTAGCGCTTTTGAAAGCCTTCCTGTAATTTATGTTTGTCCAGCAATCCTTGCATATGACAAG
>JBAMLQ010000062.1:0-693 GCA_039793505.1 Candidatus Micrarchaeia archaeon | reverse complement strand
CCCTCTTCGAGCTCTTTACGCAGTCGTTGCAGATCTTTCTATGGCAGTACCTGCATGTGCTGTACTTGTATATCTCTGCTCCACATCTCTCGCATATCATAATATCACTAGCTTATAAAATAGATATATAGTTATACAAGATAAGATATAAAAAGTTGATTAACATGCCAAAAGTAGTCATAGAGACTTATGGCTGCACGCTCAACCAGGCAGACAGCAGGATTATGGGAAGCATACTGAAAGAAAATGGCTACGAAGTAGAGTATGGCAGATACGAAGGGGAGGGAGACTATTTAATAGTAAATACCTGCACAGTAAAAAGCCCAACAGAAAACAAAATTCTTTATAGGCTTGGCAAGCTAGGCAAGCTTGGGAAAAGGCTTATTGTTGCGGGCTGCCTTGCCACGGCAAGCCCTGAAAAGGTGATGAAAGTTGCCCCTCAGGCAAGCATCATTTCGACAAGCAATGTACATAAAATTGCCGAAGCTATAAAATTTGCTTCAGACAACAAGCAAGTAATAATGAATGCTTATGAAAGAACAGACAAGCTTGCATACGGCATAGACAACAACTCGGTGATTGCAAGAATTCCAATAAGCGAAGGCTGCCTTAGCAACTGCACGTTCTGCGAAACAAGATTTGCCAGAGGTCCTTTGAACAGCTTTTCAGAAGAGGTTATATTGAAGGCTATAG
>JBAMLQ010000061.1:0-3792 GCA_039793505.1 Candidatus Micrarchaeia archaeon | reverse complement strand
TCAATATAAACGACTGACCTAACTACTGCTCTTTTTTCTGTTCCTCTTTCTGCTCCTCATTTTTCTTTTCCTTGTTTTCTTTCTCGTACTCCTCTTCTATCACTACTTTGTTTATATTCAGGTATTTTAGCATATCCTGCACAAGAAGCTCCTTGTTGACAAAATAATCTGCATCCTTCTTGGTATCGCTAGAGATTGTTATTCTTGCAATGCCATTTGCAATCTCTATCTTCTTTGCATCTATATTGTGTGATTTGGCTAGCACATCTGCCTTCTCCTTCTCACCAGTTATGAGCCTGTCAATCTTCACTTCGTAGAGAAGCTTTTCGCCAGCAAGAGGATGGTTTAGGTCTACGAGCACCCTTCCTGAATTGACGCTTTTTACGGTTGCAATGTAGCCGTCTATTTCAAGTTGCATTCCAGGATATGGGTTTATGTCCCTGCTCCTGAAATCAGAGAGAGACATTACCCTTACCAAGTCTGGATTCCTTTCGCCAAATGCCTCGTCTGGGTTGAGCTCTATTTTCTTTGTCTCGTTTACATTCATCTCTCTTATCGCTTTTTCGAGGCCTTTTATTGTGTCCCCTTTGCCAATGATTATGAGCTGGGGACCGTATTTTGCATCTTTGTTGTACTTGCCACTCTCTTCTGCCTTTTTCTTGTCTGTTGTAAAAGCTATGCTATTGTCAGCCACACGCCATGCAGTATATTCAATCTCTACAAAATCTCCATCTTTGAAAGCCATAGAACCACTTAAGCAAGATTTATATCTATTGCTTTGCAAAAAGCTAATAAGCAATATTTGCTTAAACTATTTGACTAAAAATAACTAAAAACTTTGTGATTAGATGGAGAGAAAAAAGCTTATGCAGCTCATCGGCTCGCTCTTTGTATTTGTAATATTCATCGCCTCGTATCTCTCTTTCAGCAGTGCTGCTCCGATAGCCAAAACAACAACCACCACAATATTGCAGACATTTCCAGCGATAGGCTATGCAAATGCAACAGTAATCGGATACGGCAACACAGCCACTGTCTATATCATATGTGATCTCAACAGCACAGCTTCAAAATTATCAAATGCTTTAACAACGCTGGAAAACAACGGAAGCATAAACAATTTTTACTCACCAACTATTAATACTACACTTATATACCTCAATACGATGGATCCGGTAAGGTTCAAGTCCTATCTGGAAAACAGCTTAGGTGAGAACGCATCGCATTGCATATCTTTGAGCGCAGATACAAAGCTTCTTTTGCCAAAGGTGGTAGATTTTAAGATAAATTCCCAACAGTATCCTATACCAATCCCAAACAGCACGAGAAGCCTGAGCTTTAGCCTGCCCGTAGGCACCAACAATACAGTGAAGCTAAGGATACTTGCACTGCTCACCCAAAACGGAAGCATTTATAATCTTACTGCAAGCGTTGTTAGGTAATAATATGCAGGAAAATGAAGAGATTATAAGGAAGATTGCGATAAAGAATGCAATAGACTATGGAAAGGCTGATTATAAAGCGGTTTTCAGCAAGGCGATAGCAAAAATTCCTGATGCAAAGAAAGACCTAAAGAACCTTTCAGAATTGGCAAAGAGGGTTGTTGAAGAAGTGAATGCACTTAGCAGTAAGGCATTAGAGGAAGAGTACTCAAAATACGAGAGCGAGTTCGAAGAAGAGGAGAGAAGGAAGGCTGAGGGATCCAAGCCAAAACTTTATCTTCCCGGAGCAAAAGAGGGGGATTTCGCGACAAGGTTTCCTCCCGAGCCTAGCGGATATATGCATATAGGCCATGCGAAGGTTGCATACCTTGAGCAGGAGTTTGCAAGAATTTACAAAGGAAAGCTATACTTGTATTTCGATGATACAAATCCTGAAAAGGAAAAGGAAGAATATGTTGAAGCTTTCAAGAGGGATTTGGACTGGCTAGGCATAAAGTTTGACGATGAATACTATGCAAGCGACAATATAGAAAAAGTGTATGAATTTGCAAGAAAGCTCATTGAAAAAGGAAAGGCCTATGTTTGCACATGCGAGCCTGAGATAATAAAGAGAAACAGATTCAATGGCGTGGCATGCATGCATAGGGAGCACAGCGTAGAAGAGAATATGGAGCTTTTTGATGAAATGCTAAGCGGCAAATTTGACGAAGGCGAAGCCATACTAAGGTTTAAGGGCGATTTGAACAGTCCGAACACTGTGATGCGCGACCCTACTTTGCTAAGGATAAAAAAGACGCCACACTATAGGCAGGGTGATAAATATATTGTTTGGCCCACATATGACATGAATACGCCTATAATGGACTCAATACATGGGATAACTGATGCTATAAGAAGCAAGGAGTATGAGCTTAGGACAGAGCTTGACCTAGCTATACTGGAAGAGCTCGGCTTGAGGAAGCCTAGAATACACCATGAGGCAAGGCTCGTCATAAAAGATACACCCACTCAAAAGAGAGTCGTCAACAAGCTCATAAACGAAGGCATAGTAAGCGGCTACGACGATCCCCGCTTGGTCACAATTGCTGCGCTGAGAAGAAGGGGCATAGCTCCTGCGGCTATAAAGAAATTTGTCTTGCGCTTCGGCATGTCAAGAGTTGAAAGCTACATGAGCATAGACATGCTGCTGGATGAGAACAGAAAGATTATTGACAATTATAGCAAAAGGTTGTTTGCAGTTGTAGATCCTGTAGAAGTTGAGGTAAAAGGCGCAGAAAAGGAAGAGGTAAAACTGAAGCTCCACCCGAGCAAGGAGATGGGGTACAGAGAATATAGAATTGGCAATATATTTTACATAAGCAAGAGCGATGCAGATAAACTAAAAGCAGGGGATAAAGCGAGGCTCAAGGATCTGTACGACATAGAGATAGAGAGAAAGGATAGCAAGATAATTGCAAGGCATATAGGAAACGATGCGATAGACGCACCTAAAATACAGTGGGTGGAAAAGGAAAACTGCGTAAAAGCAAGGCTTGTCACACCAAGGCCATTGCTAATAAACGGGGAGATAAACAAGGAGAGCCTTGATGTGAAGGAAGGGCTTGCAGAGAGCTATGCAGAAAAACTTAATAAAGATGAAGTTATACAATTTGAAAGAATAGGGTTCTTCAAGCTTGACAACAAAGAAAAAATGGAGTTCATAGGACTTTAGGGGCTTTATATGGAGTTTGATTTTGCGCTTAACAATAAAATAGAGGTCCCACAGCTTAGGCAGACGAGCACAAACATTGCTTCTCAGGCCGTTGAAGCAGTTATAAGCAAAAACAGGAAGGATAAGCTCAAGGAGAATCTTGCAAGCAAAGAAATCCTCGAGGCGCACCTCCAGAACATGAAAGCTATACTAGATTCTTATGAGTATGAGCTAATGAACATGCAGAAGATACTTTCTCATTCAAAGAAGATGAAGATTTGGGATGTGCAGCATTATCTAAGTGTGCTTGAAGCGCTTGCTTATGGCTACAAGAGGCTTTACGGTTCAGAAATAACAATCCCCTTGCTAACTGGGGTAATAGCAAAATCGACAGATTTGTATACACTCAACAAATACTATGACCTGCTTGTTGGAGAGATAGCAAGAAGGATAAATCTTGCAGAATCGAAGGCAAAGATTGAGGAGAGGAAAATCGAGGAGCTGACTTTGAAACTAAGGTATGAAGAGTCAAGCATCTTCAAAATATTCAAAAAAGAGAGAATAATGAGAATAAAGAAGAGTATTGCATCAAAGAGAAGGAAGATAGATAGCTACATGGCAAAAGCCGATAAGTACAAATCGATCCTTTCATCAACAAGG
>JBAMLQ010000060.1:0-3954 GCA_039793505.1 Candidatus Micrarchaeia archaeon | reverse complement strand
TTGCCTCTGTGCCTGAATTGGAGAAGAAAACTTTGCCGAAGCCTTTCGGGAAGAGTGCGAGCAGGTTTTCAGCAAATTTGACGGGCAGCTCAGAGTAAAAATCTGTAAAGGCAGAATGCATTAACCTGTCTGCCTGCTTCTTCACAGCATTCCTTACAAGCCTGTTTGCATTTACACCAAGATTGTATACAGAGATGAAGCTCGAGAAATCGATAAATTTGTTGCCCGCAACATCATATACAAAATCCCCATCCCCATGCGAAGAAACAAACGGATAATTTTCCCTTGTGGTTGGCATTATCACTCTCTTGTCGCGCTCTATAATTTCTTTTATCCTTCTGGTTATTTTTATCATACTTTAAGCTAGGGTTTAAAAATATTTATTGCTTTGCTAGCAAAATCTTGCCTACTTTCTATGGTCTTTGGCCCTTGCCCCTTCAATTTCCTTTTTCTCGTTTTCCTTGAGTTTTGTTTCGAGGGCCTTCTCAAGCTGGGCCTTGTCAGAGGGGTCTATTTTCTCTCCTAGGAATTCGAGGTGTTTTACATTGCACCTTCTCTCCTTTTGCCTCTCAGCGGTTATTATGTTTACGAAGTTCTTGTCGATTACTTTTGTAATAACTGCTCTGCTTCCTGCATCCCTTCCAAACTTCTTTATGCAAACTCTTCCAACTTCTATCAAAGCCAAATCATCACCCAATAGCATTTATTATCTTCTCAGCCACTTTGCTTGGGGAAAGCTTCTCTGTATCAATAACCAAGTCAAACGGCTTCTTGTCCTTTCCGATCTTTATATTGTAAAGCTTTTTGTAAAGTGCGTAATTCTCCTTGTCCCTCTTCTTTATTATCTCTTTGCTCTTTTCAATGCTTATCTTGTCCCTTTTTGCAAGCCTCCTCGCCCTTTCTTCTTCGCTTGCATCAAGCCAAACCTTGTAGCCCTTCTTTGAAAGCCAGGGCATTACATAGCTTGCTATTACAATATTGCCTTTCTTTATTATCCTTATCACTGCCCTATCGACGCTCTTGTCGATGCTTTCTTCCTCTTCCCTTTCCTTAAGTGCTTCGAAGCCCTCTTCGCTGTCCCAGAAAGACTTTGAGCCCTTCTCTGCAAACTTTGATTTCAGTATATCTCCGACGTTTATTGCCCTAATGCCGAGTTTCTTAGAAACGATCTCTGCAACTGTGCTCTTGCCTGAAGCAGGCAAGCCAGAAATGATTATTGCTTCCATAAATATGTTAATGGGAGATAAGCTGCAGCACGTATTCTCTCTGCTTTACTCCTATATCGCTGAGCTTCAGCTCTCCACGTTCTATCCTGCTTGCAAGCTTTATAATATCTGCCGTGCAGTTTGCGCAAAGCACTCCGCCAAATATCCTTTCATTGCTCCTCAGGCTTTTTCCCTTAGAATACCTGTCAACATTAATGCCGTTCAGCTCTTTGCCGCATATCGCACAGCGTGGCAGACCTGTGTGTTTCTTCTTGTAATGCATTACTTTTCTCTTCTTCGGAGTGACCCTTGCTAGCTTTCTTAGGCTTCTTGATCTGTACATTGGTCTTGGCACTTTAAGCACCTCAAAATTTTAAGTATCTTAAGTAAGAATATATATAAAATACTTTATACCTTACCTCACTGCTTCTTGCGCTTCCTTGGCTAAGGCTTCTGCCTGCTTTGCCTTCTTTGCCTTTGCCTTGTCTATTGCAAGTACGCTGAATGAAAGCGCCATGCCAAATACAAACACTATGAGTATAAAGAATGCTGTGTACGCAAGTTTCAAGCCATCAATGATTAGCGTAGGGTGTGTCGGAAAAAGGATAGGAAGAAGCCAGTAATAGACTACAAAGAAGAGTGGAAGTATAATAATCATAGGCTTCATCTGGTTCATCATGCTTGACGATGCAAGCGACATTACCTCCTTTTGCTTTGCCATAAGCTCCTCGTTTTTTGCCCCACGTTTTACCATTTCATTGAGCTCCTTGCTTTTAGCCTTTATCATTTCCTGCATCTCGTAAACCTTCTTCATGTTTGCCATTTTCCTCTGTATGACAAACGAGAGCAGGGTGTATAATATCGCCACAAGCGCAACAAGCTCGGCAATCATTTAACCGCACCTTTCAACAAATTCTTCATCTCCTCCGCAACCTCATCTGCCTTTCCTTCGATGTTCCTGAGCATGTAGATGGGGATATTGAGTTCCGTGGCAGCTACGGCTAGAAGTGCAAGGTTAACCTCTCTTTGCATGTTTATCTCATCTTCGCTTTCCATCTCCCTCTTCCTGCTCTTGTCTTTTTTCCTCCGTTTCATTATTTCTTTTGCATCTGCATCTATATAGAAGATGCCTTTTACATTGAGCTTTTTGAGCTCTTTTGTTGAAAATCCAGGCAGGTATGTGCTGCCATGCTTGACAGAGAGATGGGTATCAATTACCAATACTCCTTTGTTTCTGCTCAATTCTTCTATCGCCTTAGCCCTGAGCTCCTTCTGCTTTTCGGTGCTTAGATATCTGAGCCTGTCCCTGTCTCCTATGCTTGCATGCTTAAGCATCTCGTTTCCCATGTTTACGTGCGTTATCTTGCCTATCTTTTCAAACCTGACCTTGGAAAGGACTGTTGTCTTCCCTGCCCCAGGAGTTCCAGCGACGATAAATGTTTTCAGTTCCACATTATCATATAAAAATAGGAAGAAAAACAATAAAAAAGGTTAATCTTCCATGCCAGGCGCTCCTCCCTCGCCTCCGGGCGTTGAGCCTGAAGGCTTGCTCTTCGAGCTTATCATGTCGTCTATTCTCAGTATTATCTCGCTTGCCTCGCTCGCGCTTGTTATTGCTTGCTCCTTTACCTTCATGGGCTCTATAACACCTAGCCTCTCCATATCTCCTATCGTGTTCTTGTAGACATCTACTCCATACACCCTTCCTTCTGAGCCCTTGTGCTTGCTTCTCAGCTGGACGAGCGTGTCTATTGGGTCCATGCCTGCGCTCTCTGCAAGCGTCTTCGGGACTATTTCTACCGCGTCTGCAAACGCCTGTATTGCCAGCTGTTCTCTTCCTCCAACATCGCTAGAATATGCTCTCAGGCCGTTTGCAATGTCTACCTCTATGCTTCCACCACCGATTACATACTTTCCTTCTTCTATTGCGCTTGCTATTGCACCTATTACATCGTTGAGCGATCTCTCAACCTCATTGACTACCTGCTGGGTGCTTCCTCTTATGAATATTGTTACGCTTTTTGGATCCTTGCACTTCTCTACGAATACCATCTGCTCGCCAGCGATCTTGCGCTCTTCGACAAGCCCAGCAAAGCCGAGGTCCTTCTCAGAGAGGTCATCAAGGCTTGTGACAAGGCTCGCGCCTGTAGCTTTTGTGAGCTTCTCCATGTCGCTCTTCTTCACCCTTCTTACAGCCATTATGCCTGCCTTTGCAAGGTAGTGCTGTGCCACGTCGTCGATTCCTTTCTCAACGAATATCACGTTAGCCTTGCTAGCAGCTATCTTGTCTACCATCTCTTTTAGCATCTTTTCCTCTTGTGCAAGGAATGCCTGCATCTGCTCTGGAGACGTTATCTCTATCCTTGCATCTGTCTCTGTCTTCTCAATCTCCAAAGCCACGTCGAGAAGGGCTATCTTTGCGTTCTTTATCGATTTTGGCATGCCAGGATGTGCTACTTCTTTGTCTATGAGCACGCCGTTTATGAATTCTGTATCTTCTATCGCTCCGCCTTCCTTCTTTTCGAGCTTTATGAAATCATGGTCTACAGTAATCTTGTTTCCCTCTTTAGTAGCTACCTGCTTTATTGCTTGTATTGCAAGCTTCGAGAGATATTTCTTTGTGCTCTCCCCGCCTATATTCTTTGATCCAAGGGCTATCATTGCTATCTTCTCGAGCTTGTCTTCGTCTTCTATGCTTACGTTGAAGCTCTTTTCTCTCAATACCTCCTTTGCCTTCTCAGCAGCCATC
>JBAMLQ010000059.1:0-4074 GCA_039793505.1 Candidatus Micrarchaeia archaeon | reverse complement strand
GGTGGTGAAAGAGACGCAGAATTTGGCGCGTCAATGTAGCTGCTCTGCCCGTTAAAATTTCCCACTTGCTTATTGTTATTTTCAAACGTAAATATTCCGTTGGGCGAGCTCTCTGCAAAGTTTGCGCTTGACCTTGCTATATAAGAAGGCAAGAAAGGAGAGGTGAAATATGAACCATTTTGTATCGCGTTCCTCAAGCCTTCTATGTTTAGCATATCCATTCCAGGTCCATACAATAACGCCTTTGTGCCGTTTGGAATTGCGTTGAGTATATTTGTAGAGCTTGAATATTCAAGCCAAGGTATTGGTGGAGGAGAGCTCAGGCTATTTATCGAATAAGTCACCAGGCCACCGAAGTTGTTCGCCTTTGTGCATGTTGCATTTGTTATATCTACAGCACTCGGCGTTGCAAGGATCACTGACTTATTCAATGGAGCGCTCTGCGCCCATGTTGGAAGATTGCTCGACAAGCTTGTGCATGTGACCCCGCTAGGCACATGAAGCACTATACCGTATATAAATGCATTCTGGCTTGAATTTCCATAGGTGGCATAGGCATTGCCTATCACGCCTGTCAGATTGCTAATTGAAGAAAATTTTATCTCTTTTTGTATGCCCTGCTGCGCATAGAAGAGATCAAGTGTACCGTTTAATGGTACAGAGGCATATACTGGCATAGAGTAGTTGTAAATACCTTGCGATGTTGAGATAGACACATTCTCTACATAAGAGACACTCAGCGTGTAAGGGCTGTTTTGAAATATTATGGGCTTTGACTCGCTTATTGCGATTGAAAGAGGAGAGGGCCTTATACTGTTTATTATAGATGCATTGTATGCTTTGAATGTTGCATTTCCCATGAGCATGGCTAGAGTATTCGCTGCTTGCGAGCCCTGCTGCACGTTTGGCAAAGTGCCGTTAACCATAAGCGTACCTAGGTAAAGGCTTAGGTTGGAGACAAAGTTTCCCTTTCTCAGGCTGGGGTTCATTTCATAGTATGTAAGTGTTGAAAGCGCCTTGGACAAAGAAGCTCCTGCAAATGAGCTTGCAGAGTATCTTAGCATGCTTGCATAGTTTGTAGAAGCTCCAACTAAAAGGGCGCTCTCCTGTATCTTGTTGTAGCTAACGTTCAGCATTGTAAAAACGAAGAGCTCAGCTATCATCAAGGTGAAAAGTATCACTACCAATATCGTCATCAGGAAGCCTTTCTTGCTTTTCATCACGACCATGAAACAACACTCACATTGTAGATATATGAAGAATGAAGATACCAATTATAAATAGGAATTGGTACGCCAACTTTACTTACCACGTGCGAATTGTAGAATTTTTGTGATAGTGGCGCAGGATTGAGAAGAGATTGGCATGATGCAGGGATATATCCTGTATTGTTGAGGGAGTATACATCATCTATGCATCCATCTGGGTACCATGCAACAATGCCCTTACTTATTGGTGAGCCACCAGGGCCTTCGAGGTAGAGAAGCCCGGCTTGCTGCGAATTAAGAGGAAAATTGTAGATCTGCAGATTTGCAATAAGCCCTTTGAATGTAAGGCTTCCCATAGGCAAGTAACCAATATAGAAGGGGCTTGTCCCGCGTGGTATAGGGACTGCCTGCTTTATTGATGAAACCAAATTCCCGTTTACAAAGAGGTTTAGCTTGTCGTTTATTTGATCATATACTGCTACTATGTGATACCATCTATTTAATTCCAACGTAGTTCCAACGCGAGAGTTTGGTGCACTCATGTTGTTTGTGAAAATCAAGACATAGTTTGAAGAGGTGTTTGAAGACTGGTATATGTATGGATAGCCAGAGCCAAGAGCCTGCTGGCCCATTATACCATTATTAGGATACCATGCATATGGATATATCCAAAAAGACCATGAGTAGCTTGGCGTATCCAAGCTTGGGTTTGCTATGTAACCATAATTGTTGCCATAATATGTAGCACTCTTTGTAGAAGAGAAGTTCATTCCCATACCAGAAACCATTATTGAATAATTATAGATAGGGTATATTGAGCTTGCTAATGCTTCTGCGCAGCCTGTCTGATTGTTTACATACATA
Organism: Candidatus Micrarchaeia archaeon; assembly: GCA_039793505.1. Taxonomy (GTDB): domain Archaea; phylum Micrarchaeota; class Micrarchaeia; order Micrarchaeales; family CABMGC01; genus JAGDYD01. The sequence goes on along the minus strand of JBAMLQ010000059.1, from coordinate 2,002 downwards.
GAGGCAATAGTATAGAGCAACGAGGTATTTGCATTTAAGTTTGGCATATTGCACCCGCCGAATGCTATTACTTTGTTTCCTGTTATTGCAAAGAGCTTACCATAAGCCAAAGCTAGATAAGGAGAAAATGTAAAGGAAGGAAGCTGATAATACCACAGTATATTTCCGTTTTTAAGGTTCTGAGCTGTGAGATTGCCAGCCCAAACTGAATAGACTATATTGCCTCCAACAACCGGCCTTGCGTTGCTTGGCGCAGGACCAAAAGACATAGGGCTACTCCAAAGAACAGAACCTGATGGAGTAAGCGCAAGCATAGAGGATGTGCCCTGATACAAAACAACATTGTCGTATATATCTACACCCTGCACGGCTGAGCCTGCGCCCACACCAAAGAGTTTTGTCCCGTTTATGTAGCTCGCGTTTGCATAGTTTGAAACCCCATAATAGAATATATCGCCAAGAGATGCAAGAGTGCTAACGCTTGAAAGAGGCTTGATTGGATATAGCAGATTAGCCAATGAAGAAGACGCAACTATTGTGCCTATATAATTGGAGGCTGTTTTGAAAGCTATAGAGCCACTAAGGCCTGTGAAAGAAGTGGGCTCTTGACCTATATTTATAGACCAGGCAACGGCTCCATTGTTTGGATAGAGGGCGTAAGCATAATAGTTGTTTGCTCCAAATATTATTTTGCTGTCATATACGAAGATTGGTGTGCCGAGCTGAACCTGTGAGCCAGCTATGGCTATAATATTTGCACTCCACACAATATTTCCATTACCAACGTTCAACGCGGTTATGTTTGTGGCATTGGCATAAATAAGCATGCTACTATATATGGCAGGTGTAGTTTGAACTGGCGTTTGCACATTTCTTGACCAAGCTATTAGTCCAGTGGTGGCATTAAGGGCATATATGTAGGAGCCAGAGCCAAAGTAGATGTTTCCATAATCGCTAACGATGCCTGTTTGTATATTGCTTGGCGCAGAAAATTCGAATGAGACAAAAGGATATGCTGGGCCGAATGGAGCACCCCCATTGTTTGCACTATTTCCGCCAAGCTGGGGCCAGGGCAATAAGTATGCCGGATTTGACAGGTAATAAGTCTGTGCAGCCAGCAGGCTCGAATTTGAGAGCTGTGATATGTTTGTATTCTCTAGCTGGCTAAGTATTGACGAAGCTTCGCCATACCTGAAAGAATATGAAACCTGTGGAATGTAGAAAAAGTAGAGCATTATGGATATGCTCGCAATCGCAACTATCAGCGCAAAGAGCGCATCCAATGTAAAGACAATTCCTTTCATATTATTCAACACCAAATGAAGTATTTGTCCATAGCATAACCTGCATCGATGCCGGCATGCCGTTTATCATTATTGGCTTGTTTACGACGTATATGCTAAGGGCACTGTGCGTATACGGATTAGATCCTATTCCAAACGAAAGGCCATTGTATTTTATCACTATGTAGTAGTCAAACCCTACTCCCATTGCCTGCTTCGTTGCTTGATAATTATAGAGTGACATGCTTTCGAGCGTTGCAAGCTTATCAAGTGATACGCCATTGGCTCCCATGAGGCCTATAGTTATGTTGCCCCATGTACTAGGATTGTTAGCTACCACAAGAGAGCTCCATGAGCTCGGCACGCCTGGAGTCAGAAGCCTGTTTGCAAGGGTCTGTGCCTGTATCTGCATAGAGCTCACACCATATCCATAGGCCAGCGAAAACTGGTTGTTAATACTGTACCACACAAATGCTAAAATTGTTATAGCAAATCCAAAGATGATCATTGCAAATATGACATCAAACGACCAAAACTGCAACTTCATGGCAACACACCCATGCTAACTTCCCTGCTTGCGTATGCAGGATAAAGATTGTTGTACAATTCATTGAGCTGCTTCGGAGTCAAAGCCTTGTTATAAATCTGAAGATCTGCTATCGACCCATTTATTCCCTGGAATGCCTGTCCGCCAAGATAGCCTACATTAAATCCAATGC
>JBAMLQ010000058.1:0-4175 GCA_039793505.1 Candidatus Micrarchaeia archaeon | reverse complement strand
ATCATAGAGCATCTTCCAAACCCTAAGCAGGCGCAGCCTTATAGGATACCAAATCTCTGGCACGGCGATTTAAACAGCGAGATAGGAAAGGCAATGATGAATGTAGACAGAAATGCGAAGGTGGCTATAGTAATATTTGGCATAACATATGATCAGCACAGCGGGGAGGTTGCAATAGGAAGGGTTTTCTCTGGCACTGTAAGGAAGGGCACTACGCTCATCATATCTGGCAGGCCAGAGCCTGAGAGGGTTCAGCAGGTTGGGCTTTACATGGGCCCTGACAGGGTTCCTGTAGATGAGGTGCCGGCTGGCAACATAGCAGCGCTAGTAGGGCTTAAAAACGTCTCAGTCGGCGATACGGCAAGCGAGGTGGAGATGGAGCCTTTCGAGCAGATAAAGCACTATTCACAGCCTGTCGTTACCAAGGCAGTAGAAGCCAAGGACCCAAGGGATACAGCGAAGCTTGTAGAGGCGCTTATGGAGCTTTCAAAAGAAGACCCGACAATACAGATAGAGCTCAACCAGGAGACAGGAGAGCATTTGGTAAAGGGCATGGGCGAGCTTCATCTGGAGATAATAGAGACAAAACTTAAGGACGAGTACAAAATACCAATAGTAACGAGCGAGCCTATAGTGCTTTACAAGGAGACAATAGAAGGCAAGGTTGAGGATGTAGAGGGCAAATCTCCAAATAAGCATTCTAGATTCTACGTGACTGTAGAGCCGCTCGAGCAAAGCGTAGTGGAATACATAGAAAGCAGCGGCATAAAGGAAGGCAAGCCCAAGGGCAAGCAGTACATAGAGGATTTCGTAAAGGCCGGCTTGCCTAGGGAAGAGGCAAAAGGTATAGTCGACATATCGAACAGCAGCCTTCTCATTGATGTTACTCATGGCGTGCAGTATATGAACGAGGTTATGGAGCTGCTTATCGATGGCTTTGAAGAGGCTATGAATGATGGGCCTCTTGCGAGGGAGAAATGCTCGGGCATAAAGGTCTTGATAACAGATGCAACGATCCATGAGGATCCTGTGCACAGGGGCCCGGCGCAGATAATACCTGCAATAAGAAGGCCTATCTATGCAGGCATGCTCAAGGCAGGCGTTGTTTTGTTGGAGCCTAAACAGAAATTCACAATCAACTTGCCTCAAGAATATATGTCAGATGTTATCACTTTCCTCCAGGGCAAGAGGGGCCAGATACTGGAGATAGAGCAGGAGAACGAGCAAGCAACGATAATAGCTAAGATGCCTGTGGCAGAGGTGATAAAAGGCTTTTCAAACGAGCTCAGGGGCCTTACCCAAGGAAGGGCGATCTGGTATTTCGAATATGCTGGCTTTGAGAAATTGCCAAAGGAGCTGCAGGAGAAGGTAGTAAGAGAGATAAGGACAAGGAAAGGCCAGCCGCCGGAGCCGCCAAAGCCGGAGCAGTTCATGGATTGACAGCAAGGCTTTTATACCTTAAACATTATATTAAATGCAACTTATTGTTGCACCAATGAGATGAGGTGTCTATATGGCAAAATCTGACGTAAAATTCGAAGTGTCAAAGGATGTTGTATACAAGATAGTAGAGGCTATAAGGTTAGCAAAGCAGAGCGGGGCTATAAAGAAAGGGGCGAACGAGGTTACAAAGAGCATAGAGCGCGGGCTTGCATCTTTTGTTGTGATAGCAGAAGACGTTGAGCCTGAGGAGGTTGTAATGCACATACCTACACTTTGCGAGCAGAAGAAGATTCCTTATGCTTATGTACCTACTAAGGAGATTCTTGGCAAGGCAGCAGGGCTTAATGTGCCGTGCACATCAGTAGCTGTAGAGAAAGCAGGCCAAGCAGAGGGTGCGATAAAGGATGTCGTTTCTAGGATAACAGGCAAGGAGGCAAAGAAGGAAGAGGCAAAAGAACAAGCAGAGGCAAAGGCAGAGAAGTTAGAGAGGGCAGAAAAGAAGGAAAAGGGGAAGAAGTGATCTAAGTGAGGGATGAAAAAGAATCAAAGGCAGAGAAAGAAGTCGCCAAGGCAGAGGAAAAGAGGTTTGACGGCTACCTTGGGGAAGTAGTAGAAGTGCCTAGGACAAGGACAGGCATATTTGGCGAGGCTAAGCAGATAATGGTGAGAATTCTCGAAGGCAACGACAAAGGGAGGGTAATAAGAAGGAACATAATAGGCTTCGTAAAGGTCGGAGACAAAGTGAGGCTTCCAGATACTACAAGGGAAGCAAAGCAGATAAAGGCAAGGTGAAGGCATGAAGTGCTCATACTGCTCAAGGGAGATAGAGAAGGGCACAGGAATAATGTATGTAAAGAAGAACGGCACCATAAGATATTATTGCTCAAACAGGTGCATGAAATTCGACCTTGTATACGGCAAGAAGCCTAATCCTAAAGAGTTAACAACGTGAGCGGGAAATTCCACACGCTTTAGCGGTGGGATGAAAGCGTAAACGGCGTGGGCTTCCTTTGCATTCATAAACTCCAGGCGTAGAAATATTTATAAATGGAAGGGCTTTTTTGCTATTTATAAAGCTTTTCTTTATAAACAAATTCTAAGAAACCTTTTTATATCAGGTTTTTCATAATTTAGATTAGTGAGAGTATGGTTGTAAAAGAAAGACCAAATAATGAAAAACCAAATATTATTCAAGTTCCCCAAAATGTTACCGAAGGAGACAAGGAAAAAGCCAAAGAAGAGATCAAAACTTATCTTGACAAAATCCGCGATGTGACCTCAAGCAAAGAAAAGTTTGAAGAATATCTAAGCAAGAATGATATAAACACATTCAATGCTTCATGGATAGCGGCATCATATCTTGCCCAGAAATTGGGCGTCGACAGTGCGATCCTCAAGGAGATAAACGAAAACATAAATAAAAGAGCAGAAGAGATGGGATACGAGGTAAAGACATACGACCTTGGGAAATTCGAAGGCAAGCACATCGAAGATATAAGAGCCATACTGAAAACTGATTTTGGGGCAGAGCCATTCGGGGACGTAAAGTTTTTTGAAGGATTGAAAATAGACATACCTGATAATACTTGGAATAGTATATTAAATCCACTTACAGGTGTTGCAGTGGCTGCAACTGGCGGACCTACTTCTGTAATTGGGGAAGAAAAGAAGGAAAATGAAGAAAAGTCCTCAACCAATGAGGCGTTAAAGAAACTCAATAATGAAAACAATGGAGGACTGTCTCAAACGCCAACTGAAGGACAGAAAGAGCAGGGGAATGAAGGAAACAAAGGAGAACCGTCTCAAGGGCAGCAGCTTCAGCCTCAACAAAAGGAGAAGGCCCAAAATATGCCAAAAGAAGCGCAGAAGATTATTGAGAAGTATGAAGAGAAGGTTAACAAGATAAACGGAAAGGAATTCCCACATTCAATACAGAGATATATTTCTAAAATTACTAATATGCATGATAAAATCATAGATGAGATAAATGACGTAAACTCGAAGCTTTCAGCGTTTAGCGGGCATAAGGCAGACTTGCTTAAGAGGTATTCTGAGGATCTAGATAAGCTAAACAGTAGAATCAGCGATATAATAGTCAATAAGAAAAAAGGATTGGAAGGCCTAAATGAGCTCTCAAAGTACCTCAATGACATGACCGACACTATGAAGAATATCAAAAAGGACATAGAAGTGATAAACAAAGAGAAAGAGCTTGGTGAGATAGCCAAGAAGCTTAAGCTGGCAAGCAAGATTGATGCACTGGCTTCTAACACCGATAAGGCGATTAAAAAAGTTGAGACCGAGATAAAAGGAAGGGAATCAAAAATAAGCAAGCTTAATGAGGAAAAGGAAAAAGTCGAGAAAAAATACAAAGAGACAGAAGTGAATAAGAAGCAGGAGGCAGCAAAAGAAGAGAAGGCGAAGCAAGGCACTTTCCAAAATGTCGCGTTCGCCACAGGCATGGCTGTGCTATCAATTGTAGCAGCTTCTGCCTTTGCAGCAGTTGCAATGTCCTCATTTAGCATATTTGCTATAGGCGGCATTGCAGGGCTTGCCATAGCTGGTGCTGCCGGGCTTGCCGCACTTGTGCACAGCAGGCTTCAAAAGCGCAAAGAGGTGCAGTTGGAGAAGCAGAAAGAGGAGGTAAAAGAAGAGGAAAAGAAAAAAGAAGCCGAAAAGGCCTATGTGAGCCCTCATAGAAAACCTGCAAAGAGTGCACTGATTGGAGGAGC
>JBAMLQ010000057.1:0-4271 GCA_039793505.1 Candidatus Micrarchaeia archaeon | reverse complement strand
CTGATGCCAGAGCGGCGTTAAAGGAGCCCAACGCGGAGCTTTGGCAGTGGCTGAACCTCGTAGAGGCGAGGGTTAATGAGAGGCTAGCACAGATGCAGGCGATGACAAAAAATGATGTTTAAAAGGTGAGAAAATGGAAAACGAAACCAGAGATTTGAGCGTCCTTGATGAATATAAAAATTTCTCCTTTGTTTTGTCTGATTCAAACAAAGTGCCCCTCGGAAGATGGAAGAAATACACAGAGCAAAAGCCAAACGATTTAGAAATTTCGACTTGGTATAAGAAGCTCGAAAAGGACCCATCACTTGGCGTCAGCATTGTTTGCGGCAAGGTTTCTGGCAATTTACTTACCGTCGACTTCGACTTGAAACAAGTTGATAGCATAGCGGACTCGCAAAAGCAGGAACCTCCCTTTGCCCTTGAAGATTTTATCTCGGCGATAATGGGGGTTAGCCTCGAGCAGCTCAAGAATAGCACCTGGCTATCCAGGACGCCCCACGGCGTGCACTTGCACTATTTTGTGAACGGCGCAGACTTGCCGAATAAAAACTATACCTTAATCATATTAAACAATTATAAATATGAAATCGATATTAAAGGCCAAAACGGATTGGCACGAGAAGCGCCAAGCCCTGGCTATGCCAATCTTTCAAAGCCCAGCAGCACACAAACAATTGCCAAGGCAGATTTTGACAACCTTCTTGCCAAGCTAAAACTTCTTCAGGAAGTTAGGCCCTATATTGAGATTTTGCTTCCAGTTTGGCAATCGGGAAAGCGAGAGCTTCTGGCCCTGGCTTTTGCCGCCTTTATGCGCAAAAAGCTCAAGTTAAGTCTAGAAGAGGCAAAATCAGTAATCTTCTTTTTAGGAAAGCTGAAAAGAGATGAAGAAATTGCCCTTCGTTTGAGTAGTGTAGGGAATACATATGAAAAAGACCTAGATGAGGTTGCAGTACTTGAATGGTCAAAAGCTGCAGGTGCAGAAGAAACTTTTCAACAGATGTATTCACTTTTATCTGGTGAGCACCCTGAGACTCAAGTAAGCCCTGAATTGGACGATCTTGTGCAGAAGTTTGCTGCAGATCTCCACAAGTTTCAGATTGTCAGCTACCTTATTGGTTTAAGTCATGTAGGGGATCAGCGAACTGCGATGGCCATGTTCTTCCAAATTTTACAAGCCAAGTCTAAAAGCCCTGTAAATATTGTTGTGAAAGGGCCTGCCAGCAGCGGTAAGACAAATTTGACTAATACTTTGCTTGACTTATTCCCAGCTTCCTGGGTCCAGCGCATTGGCCGTTTAACTTCAAATGCGATTTATTACTTGCCTGAAAGCAACGCACCAATTCTTTATCTCCAGGAATTGAAGGTTGAAGGTAATGAAAGTTACGGATTAAAGCTTAGCAGTGCCGACGACGGAGGCTTCACCATTGGCTATGTCGTTAGAGATCCGGCATCCGGGGAAATGACGACAAAAATTAAAAAGGTTGGCGCTCGATGTTTCGTCGCTACGACCACAAGTATCGAAATCGACCCAGAACTTGAGACAAGAACTGTTGAGTACAATATTGGCGAGAATCAGGATATTACAAGACAAGTCCTAAGATTTAAAGCTGCTTCCGAAGAAATGCCTATATCCTTCAAAGAATTGTTTAAGGCCTCTCAATTGCGTAAGATTATTCAAAACTATATTGATGGCTTGCCTTCAAATATAGAGGTCAAAATCCCATATGCCTCTGCGATTGCTGAGCAGCTGCCAACCTTTGATGTGCGTATAAGGAGAGACATTGACAAGCTTTTTGCATTGATTAAAGGGATTGCAGCTTTTGATTGGAAAAACCGCCTGCATGTAGAAAAAGACGGTAAGATAATAGTTATTGCTGCTGTGCATGACTACGTGGTTGCTTTTGACCTTTTTGCCGATGCCTTCAAACAGACGATAACTGGGCTCGATGCTCGGGCTTTCAAAATTTTGGAAGTAATGAAAACCTTAGAACCTGAAAATCGCACAGCACCAAAAATAACTGAAAGAATACCAGAAATTAAAAGCACCAACACAACCAGGGCCTTGCTTAAGCACATGATGGACTTGGGGTATGTACAAATTAGTGAGGATTTGTCCAAACCTAACAAGATTGTTTATGAACTTGGAACAGCAGCAGATTCAAATTTGAACATGGTTGAACATGCCTTGAACATGGAAAAAATGCCTGATTTGTCGTCGAAAATCCGCCAAATTTTAGGCCCCATCTTCAAAGATTCAACGGAGGAAAATATGAATCAATTTTGGTTGATCAACAGGCCATTTGCAGTTCACAAAACCTGAACACCATACTTACCTGCATCTTTGAATATGACAGCGTTTTGTCGTCAGTAAATTCCATGTTCAATGGGGGTTGCACATGGTTGAACATGTTGAACATGACATCGCCTTCGGATGCTTCTGCCATGATCACTTCTGCCCAGCCACAAGCTGAGCCTAAGGCTTCTGGCGACCCTGCCCAGCCAGAAGCCAGGGCTTCAGCCAGGGCCAGAAGGCAAGCCCTTGTCCAAGCCATCTACAAAGCCATAGAGCAATCGGACGAGCTTAATGTGCCCATTTGGATTGAAAACGCGCTTGGTGAACAAGATATAAATCCGCAGTTTGCTCACCTCTTTGAGGGATTTCGTGTTGATGAAATCAAAGATCTTTGGCAGAAAATGCACCAAGCAGGGCTTATTTATGAGCCTAAGCCAGGCAGATGGGAAATAGTTAAGAGGGATGATAATGTTTTGAGGTGAGAATGTGTTTGATCATTTAATTGGAAAGTTGGTAATCCTTGATTTTGTCAAACCTGATGGCAAAAGTGTGCGTACAATTGCCAAATACCTAGGCGGCCACGATGGCTTTCTTGAGTTCGAAACCCCTACAAAGCATGTGAGGTTCAATTTAAACTCTAACCGCATCATTCAGATCTTTGAAATGCCGCCAGACGAGATTGACTATGCTAAATTGAGGTGAATAAAATGAACGGAAAAATCGAATGGCAGAGGCTTGTTGGCAAGCCTTTGTATTTGGAAACTAGAACTAAAAATTGGAGTGAGGGTAGAGTTGTGGGCATCCTTAAGAAGGTAGATTTCAATTGGTTAGTACACCAAAACCTTCTCTATTTGGAAAACCCTGCAAACACGCTCGACGCAATGAGTTTTCCTATAGGTACTGTGAAAGCGCGTGATGTAGTTCGTGTTTCGGAACTTAGTAAGATTCTGAAGCTTCCACACGAGCTGCTCTTCAAGGAAGGAATAGAGAACTTGATAACCGAAGCCTATTTAAAATACAAGCTTTTGACTTCCTACGGCTATCCACTCACAGAAGACAATGCTAAGCGCGAGCTTGAGGCTTATGCCTACCTTGGCTACGACGGTGCACTAAAGGTATTGCAATTAGCTGTGAGAGGCACGCCACCAAAGGGGCAGGCATATTTCTTTTATGAGGATAATGTTCTTATGGTCCTACAAAAAAGCCACATAAAGTACAAATTATATGCCAAAGAGAGTATACCTTCAGCATTTCATGATTTCTATAAGCTTACTGCTAAACTAGCGATGAAACTGCTCGCCACAGTGAGCTTTAATGCTCCTTGAAGCATCGAAATGAGTGATAGAAGCGATGCTAAAAACAAGGTGAAAAAATGTCCAAAATAGAAGACATCGGAGTGGGCGTCGACCCAGAAATAACAAAGGAGTTTGAGGGTCTGTGGGTAAGGCTGAGGTTATACAGCAGCAGCAAGCAGGTTTTGGCCTTCTTCAAGAAGGCAGGCGAGCGTTCGGCTTTGTTCATAAGCCCAACAAAGCAGGCACCCTTTGCTGTCCTTTATGATGATATTGAGGAGATTTCAGCCTATAGCGGCTCATTGAAACTGCCTGATGGCGTGCGGTTGGTTCTGAATGGCAGGCTTATAGAGGTTCATGAAAACAAGGTGTAAACATGGCAATAGAATAGAAAACACAAGCGAAGAAGTAAAGGTGGGTTACACGGCTGCCTTTAGTTGGACTTAGCAAACAACTATATGTTATATGCCCGGCGCTTTTTTGCTTCTGTTTTAATCTGCTTATACATTTTGGACAAAAGTGTGTATTATTTTGTTTATGTTTCCTTGTGTTTATTTTGATCTTTTTTTCTTGATTTAGTATTGTTTGTCAAACAAAAAGATCGTTATAGTAATTATTTGTTAAACAAAAGATTGTTAAAGTAAAACAAATCTTATGCGAATGTCTTACAAAAGCCATACTCTAAA
>JBAMLQ010000056.1:23894-31140 GCA_039793505.1 Candidatus Micrarchaeia archaeon | reverse complement strand
ATACTCCACTTATGCTTGCGAACATCGAGCCTATGACAGCTCCAACAACATAGAATATCCCTAAGCCAACGAGTATGAATATTGGCAAATACCTCAACCCTCTTATTATGGAGCCGGTAGATATTGCAGATACAATAAATGATCCAAAGGCGGTTATCAATATAACTGCCGTCAATGCGAAATCCTCATACATGCCTATTGTTATCTTTGGTGGGCTGGGCCTGAGGAATGATACGCCTGTAGTGGGCAAGCCCCCAGGATTTTGTGCAAGTATGCCAGCCCATACTGTATCTGTTACAGTCATCATCTTAGTAGTAAGAGCATACAATGTTGGCGCGCCGATTATAGCTGCAAATGCTATGAAAATAGTGTACATAAACATTTGGCCAGATATCTCCTTTTGTACCATCTGCTGGTTCCTAATATCTTTTGCTACTTGGTTTAGCAGATCTGTCATGCCGCCTCCATATTGTATTGCCTCATTAAGCATCCTTACAGTGTGCTTTAGTTGAAATGATCTATATCTCTCTGCAAGCGAGAGAAGCGTGCTCTGGAGTGTTGATCCAGCATAAAGTTGCTTGTTTACTAGCTTTACATCATCGCTGAAAAATTTGAATTCAGGCCTTGCCGCTAGAATCATTGCCTTGTCCAAAGAAATGCCGCTCCTTACGTTTGCTGCAACTATCTCTAAGTAATCAGGCAGTATTGTTTCGACAAACGTTTTCCTTTTTTCTATGTTAAATTCAAGGAGCATGTAAAGCATGACTTCATAAAGGATTGCTATGGAGATGCCTGCAAGCGCATCTATTCCTATATTGAACTTCATGAAGAAGAGGGTATATGAGGTCAGTATAAGTATGAGCAAGCCGCCTACTATTGCAATGCCAAGAAACCTATTTACAGTCATCTTCGACCCTGCAAGGTCAAGCTCCCTAGAAATAAATACGACAACATTCCTTGCTACAAGTTTTTCAAATGAAATCATCTTATCACATTGCAAATGTTGGTCTCGAAGACCTCATAATGTTCAAGAATATAAGCTGCAGGAAGAAAATTCCCACAAGCGCAAATATTAGCGTTGATTCATTTACTGTGAAGAGGCTTATAAACGTTGTCAATATAGCAGCAACTGCTATGCCCATGCTGGGAAAGATTATTCCGAAAAGCATGTAGAACATAGCAAGTGCATTTAGCCTTTGCCCATATCTTCTGAGCTCTATAGTCCTTTCCTGCATTACCTCGTCTAAAACCCCCTGCAAAGCTCCGACTATATCAGCGCCAGCCTTTATGCTTACAGATGCCTGCAGCATGAGGCTCTTGAAGGTCTTAGACTGGCTCTTGCTGCTAACCTCATCTATTGCCTGCTCTATGGGCATGCCAAGCTGGACTAATTCAACTATCTTTGCAAACTCCTTGCTTGCCGCGCCGTAGCCGGTGCTAACAGTAGTAAGTGCATTGAAGAGGGGCATGCCAGACCTCATGCCTATAACGAGGTCTCTTGCCGCAAATAGTATATCCCTTTCTATTTCCTTGCCCTCATTCTTGCTCTTGTCTATTGGGTACTGTATGAACTTGTTGAAGAAGACAACATAAAATGAGTAGCCAAGCAAAACAGCAAAGACTATGCTTATAGGCATGCTAAGATTGTAGCGAAGGAGAAGCATCATTATTGCAATTGCTAAGACCACAGATACTATAATTGAGTTTATTAGCATCTTTTTTACAAAGTCATATACGCTCTCCTTAATGCCTTGTTCCCTTAAAGCTATGTCAAGTCCCTTGTGCTTTGCCGCTACGCTTGCAATATAAAGCTGGAATTTTGAGATTTTGCCCTGCTGCTGTTGCTGAGCCTGGGGCTGATATATGGGCTTTGACTTTATTTTGAAAAATAAGAATCTCTTTTGTTTAGTAAAGCCAATCGGCTGGTTCAGATTTTTATCATCCTTTTTTCCAAACATACCAAACCACTAAACATTATTTTATTTTACCCAACACCTCTTCTATCTTCTGGTTCCTCAAAGATATTAAAGATTTTTGGAACTCATCAGTTGGTGCTGTTTTTTCCATCTTGACCTTGTCCTTCAAGCCAGTAACCTCTTCTTTTACAATTTTCATCTGCTCTTCAGTAAAGACGTTTTCATCTATGCCTTCGCTGATTTTTTCAAGTTCGGATATCTGGTCTTGCAGCGAAAGGGTTGGAAGCACAAGCTTCTCCCCTTTTATCCTGCCTGTTTCTCTCTTTATATTTTTTTCAAACTCCTTGCCTATAGAACCAATTACCTCTTTTATCTCCTCTGCCGCTTTTTCCACCTTCTCCTCTTCTACAGGGGCAGGAGCCTGTGGCTTCTCTATCTTCTTTATCTCTTCCTTCCCCTCAAAAGCGCTGAGCTTTTCCAAAGCATCATCATAGCTATATACATTTACTATGCCCTTGCTTATAACAGAACCCATGTCTATCTCAACAACATTGCTGTTCTTTCCTACGCTGTCTACCTCTTCAAGGATCTTTGGATCTTGAAGCTCTGCATATTCCAATTTCACACCTTCTTAAACATCTCGCTTGAATAAGGCACATCCTTATTCACAATCTCAAGCACACTATTTTTATCCTTATAATAGTTCGCAATAACATAGCCGGTTGCATCTACATCGAAGACTTTGTTTTTTACAAGCCACTCAAGTATCTTTTTCTTCTCTTCGATTTCATCAAGCAACTCATTCCTTGTATACCCGCCGTAGAGCATTATAGTGTCTGCAAGCCTTGCCATTTCTCCTATCTGCATAAATGTATCCTGCCTTGAATTCCACCTGTACAAGACCGTTGCATCGCCATTCCTGTTTATCTCGCCAAATTCCAGAACCCTTCTTATGCCCAGCCTCCTATGCCTGAAGAGCGTCACTATGCCCCCTATCGCGTTTATCATGAGCTTTGGCACGTCTATAGGTGGATTTGTCATTCTTATTATCGTGTCCTGCGTATCATCTGCGTGCACAGTGCCGTACACAGAATGGCCGGTGTGTATAGCCTCGAACAGCGTCTCTGCATCGCTTTTTGTCCTAATCTCTCCAACAAGCATTATGTCGGGTCTTTGCCTTAGCGCGTTTATCATAAGGTTGTAGAGTGTTATTTCGCCTTTGCCTTCTGGATTCGGTTGCCTTGTAACCATGGGAATCCAGTGGAGAAACTCCGGAAGAGTGAGCTCTCTAGTCTCCTCAACAGAGATTATTCTCCTATTAGGGGGCATGAATATACTCATCGCATTCAGGAAGCTTGTCTTTCCGCTTGCCGTGCCTCCGGAGATAAGCATGCTTACCTCGTTTTGTATGCTCAGCCACGTAAGTGCAGCAAGATAGCTCGATATTGTTCCATTTGCTATAAGCGCAGGCATTGTCCAGGGGTTCTTGCCAAATTTTCTTATTGTTATTGTATTTCCTTTCTGCGATATTGGATATAGGGTTGCGTTTACTCTCGATCCATCAGGCAATTCTGCATCCATGAGCGGGGCAAGGTTTGTTATCTGCCTGCCGACACGCCTTCCTATCTGCTCCGCATCATCGTAAATTATCTCCTCGCTGGGTATTATGAGGTTTGTTTTGCACCAGCCGTATTTTTTATGGAAGACCCATACAGGCTCCTTCGAGGTATTTACAGCTATCTCCTCAAGATTGTCGTCTGCAAGGGGCGCCTCCAAGTCTCCAAGCCCGAGCATTATGTTTATTATATAAGCAATAAGGGCTTTCTTTACTTCCTTGTCTGTGCCCGGAAGATATTTGTCTATAATTACCTCTGATGCCTCTATGTATTTGTTGGTGAGCTCGGCAAGATATTCCTTGTCTTCTATTCTTGTGGGATCAATAGGGACGAGAGATAAGAGCTCCTGCCTCTCTGAAATCAAAAGTATCTTCGTAGCGTCGCCTATGCCTGGCATGGTTACTTCATAAATAGGGACAAAATCTCCTTTTTCAACTATCCTTATGCTTACCCTTAATCCGTGGGCGTCAAGTTCATATGAGTCATAAACCTTTTCGCTTTCTACCATATACTCACTTTATCTCTCCCAAATTATCGTTCGCCTCTGAAAGCTTCTTGTCTATCTCATTTAAGTCCTTCCTTACACTACTGGCTTTATTTTCCAGTTCATCCAGCTTTTTTGAACTACTTACAATATCTTCTTTTGAGAGTGCGTCAATCGCTTTTGCCTCTGCAAGTATCTTGTTAAGTTCATCTTCCAGCGGTCCCTTGGCCTTGTTAGCTTCTTCGATTACCTTCTCTACCTGCCTAAGCGTATCATCTATCTTTGTTATGTCCCCAAGGTTCTTCTTAAGGTCTTCAACTTTTTCCCTAAGCCCAAGATATTTTGTCTCTATAAGATTCGAGTACTTGTCTATCTCTTCTTTGTCTTTGCTTACTTCATCAATAATCTTCTTGCTCTCACTTTCGAGCCTATTCCTTAATTCAATAGCTTTTTTCTTGTATTCAGCGCTTACTCTCTTGTCTTCATCTAGTGCCTTCTTGTTAGAGGAAATAATTTCATTTATTACAGAGATTTCGTCTCTTATGCTGTCTGCAAGCTTCCTCTCGCTTTTTTCAAGTTCTTCAAAGGCCCTTTTCCTGTTTGTCTCCTCCTCTTCAAGCATCTTTCTCATAAGCTCTATCTTATTATACATATCTTCAATCACTTTTTCTGCATTTGCAGTGTCTAGCTGGAAGTGTTCTATGGCAGAGGATCTTTCCCTCAAGCCTTCTATTTCCTTCTCAAGCCTCTTGGCTATCTCGTCTATCTCTTTTTTCTTCTCCTTGACTTCATTGTACCTTTTGTCGGCAACGCTTGACATCTTGTAGAGCTCGTCAAGATCATCTTTCAGCGGGCCTATCTTCTTTTTAAAAATCTCTTTGCCCTGCTGTATAAATTTGGTTAGCTCATCGACCTTTTGGTTAAGCTGGTTTATAGCATTGAGCTGGGTGTTTACCTTATTTATCAGGCTCTCTTTTTTTATCTCAACGCCGTGCTGTATCTCGGCTACGCCTTCTTTTGTCAATGCGAGAGGAGCAACATACATCTTTGCTGCCCTGTAGTTTATCTTTACAATGTTCGATTTCTCTAATATGTTGGACCACTCTTCTATAAGCGTCTCGCTTACTCCTAGAGCTTTGGCCAAGGTAGAAGCATCTGTCTCGCCGTGGATTTTCAAGTACTCTACAAGGGCATCAATACTGGTCTTTGTAACAGGTTCATCTGGCATACAAACACTATTATTCTTAACAAATAAATATTAATAATCTTAACCTCTTACATGCTTCAATATAAAATTGCTAATCTCATCTCCAACAGCCATTTCTGGCATTATAAGATAATTGATGCCTATCCTTTTCATCTTTGCAATCTCATCAAGCCTTTTAATCCTAGAAGCTATTCTTACCTTTTTGTTTATCCTCTTTGCAGTAATAGCCGCAAGTGCATTTTTTATGCTTTCGTCGTTCAAAAGAATCAATGCCGCTGCATGCTCTATGCCAGCATTTTTCAAAGAGAGTGCGTCGGTGTTTTCCCCAGCAAGGGCAAGCATCTTTTCATTTATATAATTTTCAACGCTCTTCTTAGAAGAATCGAGAACGACGAACTCGATTTTGTTCCTTTTCAGTTCTTGCGCCATCTCAAACGCTATGCTGTTTGCGGGTGTTACTATTATGTGGTTTCTGAGCTTTTTTACCTTGTTTTTTACAACCTCTTCCCTTATATTTATCTTGCTAAGCAACTGGTAGAAAAAGGAAGTAAGCAAAATGACTAGTATGAGGTTGCCTATTACACCAAAAATGTTGCTAAGGTATGCAAATGGATTTGAGAGGTCTGGTATTGTAAAATCCACTGGGAAGTCTGCTCCTATAAAGGTAAGCAGATTCCAAACAAGCGCGATCCAAAGAGGATAGCCAAGCCTGAGTATAATGATTACTGATATGGAGTAAAGCACAACATATGAAATTATGAGCGCTTTATGTATTGTTCTTAGCCTCATTTTTGCACACCCAAATGCTTTGCTATATATTCACCCATGCTTATCCCTGCAAGGTACTCTGGCAGTACGCACATATCTGCACCAGCTCTATACATCTTTGTCATCACTTCTTCCTTTGTCCCTCTTACAAGTATTTTTATCTCTTTGTTTAGCTTCCTCGCTTCCACAGCCCCTATAAGATTCTCTGTATCATTCTGCTTTACAAAAACGATCATCTTTGCCTTGTCCGCAGATGCAAGCTTGAGGCTTTGCATGCTGGAGCAGCCCCCTTCTATTACTGGTATGTGCCTGTGGTGAAGCTCTACTATAACCTCTTCATTGCTCTCTATAACCACTATCTTTGGCTTTTTCTTTGTGCCAAGAAGCTCCCCTATAAGCCTTTTGCCTAGCTCGTTGTAGCCGCATATTATGATGTGTCCCTTCATCCTCTTTGCATGCACTCTGCTTATGTACTTTTCTAGATTTGCAAACGAGACTATATCTACAACAGCAGCTATTACGAAGCTCACCACCAATAGTTTTCCTATATTATCTATAATTACTATGGCAAGCACTATTGCGAATTTCTGGAAGCGGTATGTGAGTGCAAGCTGTGCGAGATCCCACGTGGCTTCGCTGTTTGAAGCATCAAAGAAGGTGTCAGTTATATAATACGCGTCAAGGTAAGCATTGTTTGTTATAAGATAAAGCACAACTATAGAAACTCCAATCAAAACTGTGCTTATTATAATTGAAGAAATTATTACATTCCACGAACTTTCGGAAAGCCTCTCCATCTAGAGCCCCTTGAATATTTCATTGAAAATTTCATCACTTGCCGATTTGTTTGGTGTAGCAACAAATTTTGCTCCAGCATCTGCAAGCTTTGTCTCGAAGAGCTCTTCGTTGGCTCTCGTTGCAATTAATACATTTTCATTCAGGCTCTTCGCTGTGATTACAGTGAAAAGGTTCTTTGCGTCATCGTCCATTGCTATTGCTATGGCCTTTGCATTTGCAATCCCTGCTTCTTTGAGAGCCTTAGAAGTGGTGGCATCCCCCTCTATTGCAGGTATGCCCCTCTCCTTGAGAAGCTCGACTTTTTTGTGGTCTATCTCTATTACAACAACATTTATCTTGTGCTCAAGCAGTATGTCAACAATCCGCTCTCCCACGATTCCATAGCCACAAACAATAACATGGTCCTTGAACTCCATTTTATCGCCTATAGCTCCAGCCAGATTCGAACTGGCGTCAA
>JBAMLQ010000056.1:22688-23884 GCA_039793505.1 Candidatus Micrarchaeia archaeon | reverse complement strand
ATTATTAATACCACTTAAGCTTTATTAACTTTTCAATCAAAATACCCTTTATGCACTATTACATTAGGGAAAACATAATGCTCAGGAAGGAATTAGAGGACATACTTATTGCAGATCTTGTGCTCACTATTGCATTTGCATTGGTGATGGTAGGAGGCATAGGAAACATCGCGCCGCTAATTGGCACTTTCATCTACTTTCTGCCTATTTCTTTCGTTGCTGTCTCGCTCTCATTCGTGTTGCATGAGCTCATGCACAAGTTTACCGCAGAGAAGTTTGGGGCAATCGCTGGTTTTAGGACCTCTATGTATGGCCTCGCTATAACGCTTCTTACAAGCTTCTTCGGCTTCCTTATAGGCATACCTGGGGCTACAATGATATATACGCACAATTTTACAAAGAGGGAAGATGGCATAGTTTCTATTGCTGGACCTCTGACAAATTTTGCAATCTTCATTATTTTCTTGTCCATAGGCTTGTTTGCATTCCCTAATTTTCTAGAAAACGTGACTCTCTCGCTTTCATCAAGCTATTACACTCTTCCGTACTTGCAAAACCTCATAAACATGGTCCTTTTCATAAGCATACTTCTTGCATTCTTCAACATGCTCCCTATATATCCCCTTGACGGCAGCAAGGTGCTCAGGTGGAACAAGCCTATCTTCTTTGCTATGATAATAATAATATTCTCTCTCTTTGCGCTCGTTGTGCCCATTTACTCTATAATAGTAGGCATGCTCTTCATGCTTCTCATTGCATATGTGTTCTCTCTTTTTTACCGCGGTCTCTTTTGAAAGAGTATATATAAATTTATTTGCCCATAATAAAATGTAGCTTATTGTAGTGGTTAAATGCCCAATGGAATAGAGCTTACAGTTGCAGATGCGATAGTTACAGACTCTGGCAGAGGCATAGCTAGGGTAGACTCTAAATCGAGGAAGCTGCTTGATGTTGTTTCCGGAGACATTATAGAGATAAAGGGAAAGATAAAATCAACCGCAGCAGTCGTATGGCAAGCCCATCCAAGCGATGAGGGGCTTGGATTCATAAGGATTGATGGGTATATAAGGCAGAATGTAGGAGTGGGCATAGGAGACAAAGTCTTTGTCTCAAAGGCTGATGTGAAGGATGCAGACAGGGTAATAATTGCGCCTCCACCAGGTCAAAAGATGCCTATCTCTCCTGATTTTGGAGAG
>JBAMLQ010000056.1:0-22678 GCA_039793505.1 Candidatus Micrarchaeia archaeon | reverse complement strand
ATGCAAAGAGGAAATGGGAGGGCAAGCCTATGACAAAAGGCGATGTAGTTCCAATTCCTATGTTCGGCATTGTGTTCAATTTCTTGGTAGTGCAGGTCGTGCCGCACGGGATTGTAAGGATAACAAAGGATACAGATTTTGTCGTAAAGGAAGAGCCTGTGTCTGAGTCGCTTGTAAAGATCGGGGAAGTGCACTATGAGGATATTGGTGGTCTGAAGAACGAGATACAGAAGATAAGGGAAATGGTAGAGCTGCCGATAAGGTATCCAGAGCTTTTTGAGAGGCTCGGCATAGAGCCACCTAAAGGTGTATTGCTCTACGGCCCGCCAGGCACGGGTAAAACCCTTCTTGCCAAGGCAGTTGCAAATGAAAGCGACGCCAACTTTATCTCTATATCTGGGCCCGAGCTCGTGAGCAAGTTCGTCGGAGAGAGCGAGGAGAAGCTCAGGATGATTTTCAAGGAAGCGAACGAGAAGGCGCCAAGCATCATCTTCATGGATGAGATAGATGCGATAGCTCCAAAGAGGGAAGAGGCTACAAACGAGGTGGAAAGGCGCATGGTTTCGCAGCTCCTCACGCTTATGGATGGCATGTCGAAGCGCGGGCAAGTAATCGTGCTTGCAGCTACTAACAGGCCAGAAGCGATTGATCCCGCGCTCAGAAGGCCTGGCAGGTTCGACAGGGAAATAGAGATAGGTGTTCCGGACAGGAATGCAAGAAAGGAGATACTGCAGATCCATACAAGGAATATGCCTTTGGCAAAGGACGTTGATCTAGATGAGCTTGCCAATATAACCCACGGCTATACGGGCGCAGATTTGAGTGCGCTTGTCAGGGAGGCAGCGATGGCTACGCTCAGATCGATACTTCCTACAATAATCGACAAGCAGCACATACCAAATGAGATACTGAATGAGCTTCAGGTAAAAAAAGAGCACTTCATGGAAGCGCTCAGGAATATACAGCCAAGTGCTTTAAGGGAGGTCTTTGTAGAAAGGCCGAACGTGCATTGGAATGATATTGGTGGGTTGCAGAAGGTAAAGGAAGAGCTTAAGGAGGCTGTAGAGCTTCCTTTAAAGAGGCCCGAGGCGTTTGAGAAGATGGGCATAAGGCCCGTAAAAGGCGTGCTTCTTGTAGGCCCTCCTGGGGTTGGAAAGACTCTTCTTGCAAAGGCTGTAGCCACAGAAAGGGAGTCAAACTTCATATCTATAAAAGGGCCTGAGGTCCTGAGCAAGTATGTTGGAGAAAGCGAGAAAACAGTAAGGGAGATTTTCAGGAAGGCAAGGCTTGCAGCGCCGTGCATCATCTTCATAGATGAAATAGACTCTATTGCGAGCGCAAGAGGAGCAGATGAAGAGCTTGACTCAGGAGTTTCAAGGCGCGTTGTTGATACACTTCTCACTGAAATGGACGGTCTCGCTGGCCTAAAGAATGTTGTTGTGCTTGCAGCTACTAACAGGCCAGAAGCGATTGATCCAGCATTGCTAAGGCCTGGCAGGTTCGACAGAATAATAGAGATCCCTATGCCTGATGCAGAGACAAGGCTTGAGATATTCAAAGTTCATACAAAGAACATGCCTCTTGACAAGAGCGTGGACCTTGCCGAGCTGGCAAACGCAACAGAGGGTTATACGGGCGCGGAGATAGAGAATATATGCAGAGAAGCAGGAATGAATGCCATAAGGGCGAACAGGGATTTTGTAACGAAGGAAGATTTTCAGAAGGCTCTACAGGAGGTAAGGCCTACAATACCGAAAGAAGTAACGGAGAGGATAAAGAGGTTCAAGGAAGAGCCCACAAGCATGTATAGATAATGTTGGGTGATTGATTGAAGATTGTTTATTCTGACAGGAAGAGTGGAAAAAGTGCGCAGCGAGAAGTGCCAAAAGAGAAAGAGTCGCTCCTCATAGGAAGGAAGATAAAGGAGCAGATAGACGGCTCGATAATAGGGCTGGAAGGATACAAGCTTGAGATACGTGGCCTCAGCGATCAGATGGGAGCGCCTTCAAGGGCAGAGATAGAGGGCACAAGAAAAAGCTGGCCCCTCCTTAGCTCAGGGCCTGGGATAAGGAAGCCCAAGAAAGGGGAGCGCAGGAAAAGGCTTGTGCGCGGCAATACAATATCCCCTGATACTGAGCAGATCAATACTGTAATCGTAGAATATGGCTCCTTGCCTGTAGATGAGATTTTCAAAACAGAGAAGAAGGAAGGTGAATAGTTGGATTTCTTTCAGAGCGAATTGAATATAGGTACTCTTGGCCATGTAGACCACGGCAAAACTACTCTGACAAAGGCTATAACAGGGGTATTTACAGACAGGCACAGCGAGAGCATAAAGAGGAGCATGACGATAAAGCTGGGCTATGCCGATGCCGTGATAAGGAAGTGCAAGAACTGTGAAGGCGCTGATGCCTATACAACAAGCGAAAGGTGCGAAAAGTGTGGCGGAGAAGCGGAGCCTGTGAGGAGAGTATCTATCCTTGATGCGCCAGGGCACGAAATGCTTATGGCAACGGCCATAGCAGGCTCAAACATAATCGATGCTGTGCTTTTTGTTATTGCTGCGACAGAGCCATGCCCTATGCCGCAGACGAAGGAGCACATGATGATAATAGACATACTTGGCATCAAAAACATAATAATAGTGCAGACAAAGATAGACATTGTCGGCAAGGAGCGTGCAAAAGAGCATTATAACGAGATAAAGAGGTTTGTCAAGGGCACCATAGCGGAGAATGCTCCGATAATCCCTGTGGTGGCGAGCAAGGGAATAAACATAGACATATTGCTTAAGGCCATTGCCGAGATAAAGGTTCCGGAGAGGGATCTAGATGCTGATCCATTGATGTATGTAGCTAGGTCTTTTGATGTGAACAGGCCTGGCACACCAATAAACAAGCTTCTTGGCGGTGTTGTTGGGGGTTCTATAGTAAGGGGAAAGTTCAGGAAAGGAGACAAAATAGAGATAAGGCCCGGAATAAATGTGAACAGGGACAAGAAAAAAGAGGATTACAAGCCTGTTATCACGACAATAAGGAGCATATCAACGAGCATGGGGGAGATAAGCGAGGCAGTGCCAGGCGGCCTTATAGCACTCAGCACGGGCATGGACCCATCACTTGCCAAGGCAGACAGCCTTGTAGGCAACGTAGTTGGATTGGTCGGAAAGCTTCCACCACTGCTCAGCGAGCTTACGCTAGAGTATCACCTTATAAACAGGGATGATATACCAAAGCAGGCCCTGAAGGAGAATGAGCCCTTGATAATGGGCATAGGCACAGCCACAGCGATAGGCTTCGTAAAAAGTGTTAAGAAGAATAAGGTAAATATCACTCTCAAGCGTCCAGCATGCGTCGACAAAAATGCAAAGATCGCAATCCTTAGGAACATTTCGCAAAGGTGGAGGCTTACGGGTTATGCAGTCCTTTCTAAGTAGCCTCTCCTCTCTTCTATTGCAATCTATTTATCCTGGTCTCACACCCTTTATTCAAATTAGTGGGGTAAGGCCTGCTTTGGGGGAAAGCAGGCCTAGGTAGTTTACTGTGGAGGTGATACAATTAGCGTATTGGTCGCCTTGCCAGCATCAAATTTGTAATAAACTTTGTGGCCTAGCTGATACCTGTTCAGAAGGCCCATCATGTAGAGCTTGTTGAGCCTTGCGCAGGCTGCATTTCTTCCCTTGTAGTGCATGAACTCTTTTATGTCATCTGCGCAGGCAAGCTCCTTTGTTTGAATAAATCCAATAATCTTTGCATCAACCTCAGAGAGAGGCACCTCTGTGAGCTTTTGCAAAGGTTTCTCTTTGTCTATTTGCTTTTCTTCAAGCCTCTCCTCTAGCTCCTTTATCTTCTCTGTTATGCTAGCAAGTATCTTGTTTGTTCTCTCCCTCTCCAGCACCATGTATTTGATAAGATCCTCAGCATCATCAGGATAAGCATGGTAAGCATTGTTTTCATTCTCGAGCTTTCCAAGCTCTTTCTTGAGCCTTTCGAGCTCCTCTTCGATTTCCTTTTTGTCCACAGCCACACCCTTTCATGAACAATCCATGCATGGTTCGCAAACCCTGCATGAAAGAATCATGATTGAATCACATATACTTGTTAAGATTAAGATATTTAAATATTATGCTTCTCTATATTACTTCCACTTATCACATTGCCTCGAAAGATGCTTTTTGCATTGCAAACCCTTTTTATTTGTTTTTCTCAAAATAATATCTGATGGAACAGATCCTTATTCCAAGAAAGAGGGCTGAGCAGCTTAAGGCGCATTTGGGTGAGCTCAGCCCTCTCCTTAAGTGCAAGATAAGGGTAATAGACGAGAATGAGGTGGTTGTCGAGGGTGATGCATACGAAGAGTACACAGCCAAGAACATCATCGCTGCATTCGGAAGGGGATTTGATATAAACACAGCCCTGAAGCTCCTCGATGACAATTATTTCTTTAAGTCAATAAACCTTAAAGAGCTCTTCAAAAGCAAGGAAAGGATTATAATGATTGAGGGAAGAATTATAGGAAAAGAGGGAAAGAGCAAGGCATACATAGAATCGGTAAGCGGTGCAAAGCTCAGTGTATTCGGCGGCACCATAGGCTTGATAGGTACAAACGAAGAAATAGCGATAGCAGAATCCGCGATAAATGTGCTCATAGAAGGAGGAACACACAAAAAGGCCTACAGGGTCATGGAGGCTGCGCGAAGAAAGTTTGGGGTGCAAAAATGGAGAGCATAGCTGACGAGATATTCAAGGAATTCAGGGAGAATTCCATAGCCGAGTTCTTCAGGAAAAATAGGCAGATGCTCGGCTACGCGGGAAAGGTAAGGTCCCTCACCACAATAGTGCACGAGTACGTTACTAACTCGCTCGATGCCGCAGAAGAAGCGGGTATACTGCCTGAGATAAGGGTAGAGGTAAGGGAGCTTGGCGAGGATAGATATTCGGTGCTCGTAAGGGACAACGGCCCTGGAATACCAAAAACAATAGTCGGTAAAGCGCTTGCAACAATCCTTGCAGGGACAAAGTTCCATAGATACATGCAGCAGAGGGGTCAGCAAGGCATAGGGGCATCGGGCTGCACGCTTTACTCGCAGGTTACCACAGGAAAGCCGATACATGTAAGGTCTTCAACAGGAAAAGAGTCGTATGAGTGCGACATCTCGATAGACATAAAGAGCAACAAGCCTCTTGTAACAAACATGGCCTCTGCAAACCTTGACTTTAGGGGCCTTGAGGTTTATGGCGAGTTTGCAGATGTAAAGTATGAGAACAGCGAGCATGGCGTGTTCGAATATATAAAAAGGACGGCTCTTGCCAATCCACATGCAAGCATAACGCTTGTAGAGCCTACAGGAAAGGAGTTCGCATTTCCAAGATCGACAACAGAAGCTCCAAAGAAGCCTAAGGTGATAAAGCCCCACCCTCTTGGTTTGGAGCCAAATGATATAATAGAGTTTGCGCACAGGAGCGAGAGCAGAAGAGTATCATCTTTTCTCATGGACTCTTTTTCGAGAATATCTCAGGCGAAGATAGACGAGCTAAGGCAATTGGTTTCGTTCGACCTTTCGAAAAATCCAAGGGAGCTTACATGGCAAGAGGCCGAGGAGCTTGTAAAAGCTTTCAGGAAGATGAAATGGGTCGCCCCGGAGTTCGAATCCGTCTCATCAATAGGTGAAAAATATCTCGAGCTTGCAATGAAAAATATACTTAATCCCGAATTTATGGCAGTGGTCGAGAGGAAGCCCAAGGTGTTTAGAGGAGGAATACCTTTCATCGTAGAGGCTGGAATAGCATATGGCGGCGGAGCTGGGAAGAAGTATGAAAATGAAGAAGTAGGAGGCAGCATAATAAGGTTTGCAAACAAGGTCCCTCTTCTTTTTGACAGTGCAAATTGTGCAATAACCTATGCCGTGAAGAATATAGACTGGAAAAGATACAACATAAAGAATTTTGATGAGGAGCCAGTAAGCGTTCTGGTAAATGTCTCTTCTGTTTTTATACCTTATTCTGGCGTAGGCAAGCAGGCGATAGCCCAAGAGGATGAGATAATAGACGAGGTGAAGCTCGCTGTCATGGACGCTGCAAGAAGCATGCAGCGCTATCTAAGTGGCGTAAGGAGCAGGAATCTTGTAGAGTCAAAATACAAGACAATAACACGATACGTATCTCAACTATCAAGCGACCTTGCGGAGCTTACAGGAAGCAAGCCGGAAGAAATAGAGAAAAAGCTCAAAGGGCTCATAGATGGAAAATACAAGAAGATTTTTGAAGAAGAAAAGTCAGATAACTAGCTGGCTTAGGTGCTCTGCATCTATTACCTTTATAAGACCGTTTGTTATCGCCATTTTCAGCATTTCACTTTCATCGCCAAATGACGCGTAAAGCCCCTCCATGAACTTCAGTCTCATTTCTTCATCAAAGAATACTAAGTAAGTCTTTCTTTCTCCACCTATCTTTATCTTGCTTCTCTTTCCACTTTCGGCGTATATGAATATATTTGCCTCCATGCCACTTTTTGATATCACCACGTCCGAGTCTTGTGATGCACCAAGGTCCGTAAACAAGAATCCAGCAGTGACGCAATAATCCCTAAGCCTTCTGAATGTCGCAAGATATTCTATGCTATAACCGGATTCGTCTATCCATTTCTTCGGTGCATAATAGTTTCCTATATTTACAAGGTCTCCAGAATTTACAAGCTTTGTCAACAAGCTTATTACATTTTGAAGGGTTATAGAAACAGGCATATTGTTGTACCTTATGTTTGAGGTAATTCCGCTTTTTATCTCCTCAGGTAAAAGTGGCATATACCTCCAATGGTAATGCAAGTTTATCTTCTCAAATAGGCCGATTATTTCGGTCTTATCTATAGTAATTTTTGTCTTCTTTGAAGGTGGGAAGTCAGGCACATCAATATAATATTCATCCCTGTTTGGAGCCCTCAAGACAAGATTCAAAATTATTACTATTATTGCTACTATTCCAAATTCGATATAATATGAGGGCACGTGGAGTATTTTCTTGACATATGATGTAGTATAGACATATTTTGTATTGAAAATATTTATTACAAAGGTCTGCGTTCCATAGCCTATAACGCTCCCTTTTGGAAGATTGTAAATAATCTCGCTGTTGTTCGTAATGCCGCTTGTCAAATAGCTATTATCAAGGCTTATAGAATAAGGTGAATTAGCAATGGGCATCCCAAGGCTGGAGAGGGCAAAGACAAATGAGCCGTTTACAAAATTCAGGCTAATAGGAGTAATATCTACGCCAGCGAGATCAAAGAGCGATGCTGCGTAGGGCTTGTTCTGGAAGTCCCTCAATATTGCTATGTAGTAGCCGCCTGGCAATGCAAACGATTCATATTTTATTATGTTTATTCCTGTGGATGTGTTGAAAAATCCTATGGGGATAGAGGTAACGTAGCTCATGTTTGAAGAGTAAAGGTCTATATGTGGTACAACGAGGACCTTGCGGGTAGAATTTACATTCATGCCTATTGTAATAGGGACTGTCTGTGTTTCGCCGATGAGCCCTGGAATGCTCAAGCTACCGTTAAGCTTTGAATAGATGTAGATGGGCATGTCCATTATGGTGAAGTTTGTTGAATTGCTCACGACTATCTCGATTAGCGGATATGTGTTATTTATTGTGCTTATATTTTGGAAAGTCAGGTACTTTTGTAGTGCAAGAATCCCTACGCTACCTGCTGATGGCATTGTAAGTGAATAATTTCCATAGGCTAGAAGCGGAATCCAGAACCTGCTGTGCAGGGCAATCGCTATATCCCTGGCCATATAGCTTGCATTTGGCCATGAGGAGGTTGGCATGTTTGAAAAGGCAATAAGCGTGCCGTTGAGCACTTGCGCGTAGCTTATATTGTAATATGTATCTGCTAGAGAGAAGGTTGGGTTTCTGAAATAGAACAAGTTGTCTCTCGTATATGGCGTGCCCCAGCCTATTCCTGCTGAGCCGAGTGCCTGGAGGCTTTGCTGGGTGGTCTTGAAAATTATGGATCCTGTGCCTATACTCCTTGAGAAGTTGTCTCCTACATAGACCACAACGTCTCTCTTTGAAAGTAGCGTAAGCAAAGTTGTATTCATTGCGTATCCGCTGTCTGGCATCATGCTTATTGGAAGAAGACCTGTCTGAAGGATCACTATAGAATCTGGTGGTATGGAGTACAGGTTCTGTATATTAACAACATTAAAAGACGCACCGCTGAGCAAGTTGTAACGGTCCAAATAATACTCCAATGATCTCTCTACATCGCTATCAGGGAAGCAGTCCATGCACATTGCTGGGCTGCTCACATAATAGATATTCCTTGAAGGATTCGAGGCGTATATGCTCAGCGAGATATTTGCATAGATAGCATTTGATGAGGTATAATTAATTATTGCAAAGGGCACAGCATACTGGTTGTTCTGGTAGCCCAAAATGCCGTCTGTATATACTGAATAGTTGAAGTAAGGCTTGCCATACGAAACATATATGGGTGCACTTACCTTGAATGTAGAATGTATGTAGTATGAAAGGCCTGCTAGAAAAACAGCTATTATAACTACAATAACAATGCCTATAATCAACAATCTTGAGTTCTTCATAATATCTTTGCTTTTTAACTTCAATCTATTCCAGTCCTTTCTTTGCGATATACTTGTCTACAAGATTTGCCACAAACTTTGAGAGCTTATTCGTCTTCTCGTTCACCTTCTTTATGATCCTGTAAGCCTTTATGTTCCTCACTCTCTTGTTTATGCTGACATAGTACTTCATGCTATCCCTTCAGCTCAATGTAGCCCAGTGATACCATTTTGTTCAATATCTGCTCCACCCTTGGCGATGTGATCTTGTAAGTCTTCGCGAATTCATCAACATCTATTGAGTTGTTGTGCGATTCTATCCAATCTTCTACCATAGCCATGAGAGACTCATCTGAATAGGTCTGCAGTGCTTCAAGCTCTTCCTTGAGCTTTTTGTTTTCTTCGCTGAGCTGCGATGTCTGTATAGTAAGGTTCCTGTTTGCCGCGCCAAGCTCGAGGTTGAGCCTCTTTAACTCTCTGTATTCTGTAAGAAGCGCGTCATAGCTGTTGAAGAGCGAACTGTAATTCTGCGACAAGCTATTGAGTACATCATCTATGGCGGAGTCTAGGTATTGGTAGAATTTTTTTTCATCTATCTTGAAGCTGTCGGATATGATAGAAAGGACAGAAAGGAGGTTTCTAAGCACAAAGAGCCTTCTCATCTTTACGCTCGTATCAGGAGCTATCGAGTATATGACCTCAATTCCAGATTCGCTTATCTCAAACAGGAAGAAGAGGAATGGCTTTTTGTGTATGTCCCTGCTTTCAATCCTTGTGACAAGGAGCTTGCCATTCTCGATTTTTGACGCAAGGGTTGGTATTTGGGATACCTTGGCTAAAAGGTCCTCAAGCTTTCCGTTCAGCTGGCCAACAAAGCTTACCTCCTCCATCTTTGGAACTATTTCCTCTTCCGGCACTCAACCACTACTCTTATTTCTTAGTTAAGGTATAAATTTGTTTATCCTTGCCCATTTCTTTTGCTTCTGTCTTCTTTTAGCCTTGGCATGTAGCTTAGCAAAGAGAGGAAATAAAGGAAAAGCATAAGCAGTAGCCCTATTATAAGTGTGCTAAGCCTGAAGGAAACTATGAGTCCGAAGATGAGGAAAAGGAATCCAAGGGTAAGATACACTATCTCGCGCTCCACAAACCTTCTCCTGTATTTCAGGTATTTAGGATAGCACTCACTGCATACGACAAGCTTGTTGCCTTCCTCATTCTTTGTAACATTCCTCTTGAACCATCTGACGCTCTTTATAACGAAATCCTCATCTACCTCAATGCCGTTTCTTTCTTTTCCGCATATTATGCAGTAGCTTTTCATCTACTCACTTATGTCAAGCTCGACAACCCTTCCATATGCTTCGTTGATCTTCTCCTCATCGAGCACATTCATAATTTCTGTTATCTTCACATCATCAATGCCTATTCGTCTGAACAGGTTTATTATCTCATCCTGCCTTAGGCCTATCTTCTGGAGAAGCCCAGCAAATGCAACGGCATTAATATGTCTGTGCCTTTTGTTGAGCTCTGCCTCAAGCGAATTTATATTGACATCGCTTATGCCTAGCAGCGTAAGGTTCTTCCTCAGCTCTATCCTGTTTACAATAAACGTCTTTCCCATCGAATCACGAAAAGATCCTGCTTATAAGCATATCCTCTACGCCAATGTACCTAAAGAAGGATATAAGGCTCTCTTTGTCAACGCCAAAGCCCATTAGAAGGTTTGCAAAGCTTTTTGCATCAATCGTCTTGTCCTGCGTGTCCAGAGTTGCGAATAGCTTATCTACTACATCGTTTGGCACATTCACATCGATGAGCCTGCTCTTCAGGCTTATCTTCTCAAAGTAATACTCTTTTGAAATATCAGGGTTGTTTACCTCGCTTGGGGAAAGAAGATCTCTAATGGTGAGCGTGTATACGTCCAACGGCACTTCACCTATTACCTTCTCAAGCAGGAATATCTCTGGAAATCTTACAGAGGTTTGGAAAGACATGTCGACAGCAGCTTGGCCGACTCCGAACTTGCTTATCTCTCCCCTTATGAAGTCTGAGAAGTTGAGCGAGCCCTGCAGGTAGTCCATGAATCTTTCGAATTTGACCCTAAGGATTATGTTGGTTCCAACGTTTGAGAATATGTTTTCGTTTATATCTGTCGGGTTTTGAGAAGCGACGATAAGAGCAAACTGGTACTTTCTGCCTTCCCTTACTATAGTTACAGCGTCGCTCCTCTCATCGCCAGCTATCTTCCACGCCTCATCAAGCACTACTATGGCCTTTATGCCTTTAGAGGCGCTCCAGCCCTCTATCCTCATCCTCTCCTTCAGGGATTGCAATATGAAGAGTGCGGCGAGGGCCCTGAAAGTCTCATCAGGTAGCCCTGAAAGGTCTATGTCTACTAGGCCCGAAGATGAAAGTTTGCCTAAATCTATTGTGCTCTTCTTGGCAAAATAATCCTCTCCCTCCCTTACAAACTGTCTCAGCCTGTAGATGGCGTTTTCAAGCTCGGCCATGTATTGGTATGTGCCTTCCTGGAGCTTTTCATTGAGCAGTGCAATAGCGTTCTGGAGCGTAGGCGGCTCCTTGTTTGGGTCAGGAACCTCAGCAAGGTTGAAGCCTGCATTGACATATGCTTGCTCTATCGCCTCTTGTGTAAGCCTTTTTTGTTCAGGATAATCACCTATGTCTGTCAATATTTCGAATGAGTTCATTATCTGCTTTACTCTATCAAGCGGCTTTATGCCGAGAAGGTCCATTATATTCAAGTAATCGCCCTTTCCGAGCGACACTACGGTGCCTCCACTCTGCTTTACCCAGGCTTTATATTCCCCTGCCCAGTCTATTATTATTGCATTCGCATTCCAGACATAGCTAGCTCTTATAAGGAATGTTTTTACAAGAAAGCTCTTTCCTGCTCCTGTTATTCCAACTATTGCCATGTGGGGGTTTGTAAGGTTTGCAAATGTCCAAGTGAAAGGGACTCTGAATATCTTTGTAAGGCCGATAAATATTGCATTTGTAGGGTCATTGAGGAGATATGTAGCTGGCGGCTCAGGAGGCTTGCTAATGAACACTCTCTTAGCAAGCTCATTGCTCATTATGCTTTGTATCCTAAGCAAACCCATATAATCACCTTTGCAATGAAAGCAAGCTTGTCATCTCGCTCAATGATGTAGGTATAAAGTAGTTGTACTTGAACAAATAATAAAGTTCTCTTCCAATAACCCTAGTTATGCTCAAATCGAATGCGTTGAATAATGTCTGTAGCTGGTTGAGCTGGCTCGCAAGCGCATCCATAGCAGCCTTCTCACTTATCCCTACTGCACAGCTCTCAATATACATAAGGCTGTATATAGGCCTTTCGCCTGCTGAGAGTCTGTCTATCTTTGCTTGGACTATCCTTATCTGTCTCTGTAAGCTATCTACGTCCATCTGGCTCGGATTCTGGCTGCTCATCTCCCTAGAGAGTTTAAACTCAAGCAAGCCCAGCTTGCCCTCGAGCTCCTCTCTGTAGCCCTGCACATCCTGCGCAGAGGCGATTAAGTTATATCTAAAAGGAAATTTTATATTCATCATCGCCCTTTCCCATTTGGTAGGTGCTTCAGTAAGCGCACCCTCATCTTCTTCCGACTCTTCGCTGGTGAATATATAGTTGTAGAGGTTGGCTGTTAGGTAGCCAACCGCATAATATACTCCATTTACATTTTTTATTACGCAACTTTGGTCAGGGGGTATATAATAGTCTTTGGCTGGAATTATCTTTGCTTTCAAAATTCTTGTAACGAGCGGGAAGATGAGAAAGTCTGTATAGTTTATGAGAAGCAGCATTAGAAGGGAGATCACGGCAAGAATAACAATAGGTATCGTAAAAGCTTCAAATGTACCTGCATACATTAAAACTATAAGTATCACTAATGCAGAAGTTGCGATATACATTAGTGTTGTTTCATCCATCTAGATCATTCCTTTTATCTGTCTATTAATTGTAGAGAAAGGAATTATATAGTCAGGCTCAATGAGCGTAAGGAGCTCGGGGGTTGTTATTATATCTGCAATTACACCATAGGTTGAGCTAACGCCTGCTACTATCTCGTTCGCCTTTTGTATCGACATGTTTACTGCTTCCTCTTCGTTTCCCCCCATGGCAGTGACCGAAATATAAGATACAGGAATAAAGGAATCTACATTGGAGATATTGTCAAGAAGATTGTGCCACATCGTAACCTCCCCCTTTACCCTCTCGACTTCTTCAGGCTTTGCATCCTTGTTATTTACTGTATTATTGTACCTGCTCTCAGCATCGTTGAGCTTTTCCCGCACCCTATTTATATAATTGTCTTTGTTCAGTATGTTGAGCTGGGTGCTTATCTTTATCGGGGTCTGACTCATTGAAATAATCTTGCTAAACAGTGAAGAGAAATTGTACTTTTCGTCGTCCCCCATCTCCGTTGAAGATGTGTATACAGGTATCCTTACAAATGTAGTTGCATATACATATTCACCTTCCCTCCTTGTTATTGCATTTCCTGCAGGCACAACGGTAAAGGCTTCTGTTTCATCCAATACTACGGTCCTGTTCTTCATGTGAACAAAAGGCATGAAGATATAGTAATAATACCTCATTGAAAAGGCAAGCACAGCAAAAACGAATGCAAGGAGCCCAAGGAAAAATTTTAGAAAAGAAGGTGGAAATGTGATAGCAGATATTGCGAATGCAAATGCTGTAGCAACAAGCACGCCAAATATTAGTATCTGGAAGTTGGCCACATTGGTCACTTATTTTAATATTTTGTGTAGCAAATTTATAAAAGGTTCGTCAGACTTTTAATAATGCACCTCCCGAAGGGGCCATTCCGCCAAGCAGGTCTGCAACAGTTGTAATTGTAAAGTATGTAAGAGCCAGTATAAGTGCTGGGTAGAATAAAACAGAAATCCAGAAAGAGCCCATGTTGGCTTGAAGTGTTTTTATTACCTGTGGTATAGACTTTGGTCCGTTTGGATTTAGGCCATTTGTTACTGCACCTGTTCCTTGGCCTAGGTTATTGAGCTGTGTAGTTGCGGCAACAAAGCTCTGCATTGTATTCTGCGAAGTAAAGAAGAATGCTATAGAAAAGAGAGTTGGCAAAACAAAGTAAAATCCTACTGCTATGCCAATGAGCAGTCCGCCAAGCGTTCTTGTAGGCAAGATCGAACGGAGAAAGATTCCAGGTATGAGAAAGACGGGAATGGAAGCATACATTGCAAACATGATGAGATAGAACTCCATGTAAAGTGTCATTAATCCCTCAACAAGCAGCGAAGCTAATGCCTGCGCAGGCCAGATAAACAAAATCTCCAAAGGTATAAGCGCGTAGTTAAATATGGTTGAGGCTGTTGCCAAAGTCTCTATGTTTGTCGTGATGCTTGTGGCAAAAGATGCGACCATATACGGGCCGTATAAAGCGTTAAGCACATTCTGCGTAGTATTTATTGTATTGTAAATGTATGTCAGGCTTGTATTGTAAGGATCTACGCCAACATACAATCCTGGTATTATCCCAAATATGAGAGCAGCGATGAGCATGAAAAAGACAACGAAAATCAAGCTTGCACCAGCCTCATAAAATTCACCCATTCCATATGCTGTAAGCTTCTTGTTTCTTGCGGCAACGCCCGCTACAAATATCACCGCTGCAATCAGGAAGCTGAATAGGACAGCAAGCAGCATCACGGGCTCCCACGATGTAAACGTATTGTATGCTGCCAGGTTTATCTGGCTGCAGTACCACGGGGCTATGGCGTTTATGCTGAACTGGTTAGGGCAATAGCCTACGCTTTGCGGCACTTGTCCGGTATTTGGCGGAATGGCAATTTCGGCCTGAGCAAACTGCGCCAAGGCCAAAAGCAAAATAATTATAATTATCCTCTCCTTCATAACAACCCCTAAATGATTCTTGTCAGTAAAGACATAAAACTCATCCTTTCGCCAAAAGCGCTCGAGAAGTCTACAACAAAAGTGTCTACCACGATGAAGTTTAGCATTGGCAGTATCAGCGTTGCTGTAGCGGTAAACCCTACCAGATTGGCAAATGAAAAGATCGCGCTTTCAATACCATTTATTATAAATGATCCTGTCAATACATTTGCAATTATACTCTGTAGGGAAGTGCCAAATGTGTTTGCAATTACATCTACAAAGAAGTCACTCATTAAGGCATTGTAAGCATTGTTAATAAATCCATAGGTCACACTGACCATGAGCGGATACACAAATCCAATCCCGACGCCAAGGGCTATAAGAGCCCCGCCGAAATTCCTTGTTGGGCCGAAGATTCTTGCAATAAGTCCTATCGCAAGAAAAACTGCAAACATTATAGGTGCCGCAGAGATTATTATAAATTGGAGGTCATTCATTATGAAGAGCCAGCTGACCCCTTCAGTTAGGTAAGAGCTGAATGCATTTAGCGGCCCCGCAAGTGAAAGTGGCACACTGTCTTTCAAGCCCACGTTGCCAATCCCTGGCACAAAATTAACACCAATGTTTATCTGTGGCCCCATATTCATTGCTGCAAAAAAGAGAAGCAAGCCGTTGTTTAAATTTGCCAATGGGCCTGAGTTTGTAAACCAATAAAGGTCAGAAATTGCAACTTCGTATAGGTTCGCATTTTGTGGGACATTGGAAGGGGAAAGACCAATAGCATTTAATAGGCTCTGCGCATTGAAGGTGCAGAGCCACGTAGAGAAAATGCCAAATGCAGCAATAAGGACAAGGCTAAACAAAGCCTGATAAATTGATATCTTCACATTGGCCCTAATATCTTCTTTGCCGAATAGAGGTGCCACTGCATAGATGACCGCCAATACACTTATTACCATAGCTGCTAATATTGCAGCAATGGGGAACCATGCTGTATAAGGTGCAGTAAGAAAGCCGCTTATGCTACTTAAGCAGCTTGCACCTGCTTGCAACAAAATAAACTCAATCAAGCTATATCACCTTTTTCAAAACACCTTTGTGCGCCAGCGATGGCGCCCCAAGCAAGTCTCCAAAAGCTTCTATAAGGTCAAAGCAGATCACGAGCGAGATTATTATTCCAATGACATTTATTGCACTTACAGCTATGACATTTCCAAAGAGTTCTATTGGCAAGCTAAACGTAGTTTCTGTTGGAGTAATCCAGCCGAAAGATGAAGCAGAGAGCTGGCTCAGCGAACCTACTTCACTAAATACATTCGATTGTCCCTGGATAGAACTTAATAGTGTATTTTCTATTGAGTAAACTATGGCGCTAAACGAGTAGACAAGCGCAGGATAAAAAACATAGAAAGAGATGAAAACGCCCAGCAGTGCTCCACCTATCGCTCTGGTCCATGGGAAGGAGCGGAATAAGATGCCTAGATACAGGAAAAGCGGGAATAGATAGTATATTATGGCAAGCAAGAAAACATTGATGAGCTCCACGCCAGCTATACCTATTGCAAATGCCCCGAACATGCCCATCATTTTTTGCAATGCAGTAAGCCATGCAAGAGGCTGGACCGAAATTCCAAATCCATTAGGCATGAGAAGAAGGGTAAATCCACTACCTATAGTATATATGAATGAGAGAAATGATATCTCAGCGATGTACCAAATCTGGTTTATTGCATCGCTATAGTAAAACTCGCAGGTATTGTAGTACATGCTTGAGGTGCTTGTTACGGATGTTGTTCCTCCAATTGCTGAGGAGCCGAAGTTTGCAATCCCAACAACGAGGCCATCTATCCCTGCAATACCTCCAGAGATGAAGATTATGATTATGAAATTTAGTACATTTTCCAATATCTCGTTCCTTGAGAATGAAGTAAGCCTGTCAATTTTAAAAGCCATCCCTATTGCATACAGGAAAGAAATGACCATCAATACAGAGAGTATGATGAGCATGGAGTAGCCGAGCAATCCTTTATATGTAGAAGTGCTCCTCAGCGCGCTGAATGTGCTTGGGAGCGGGCTTGTCGAGCCGAAGATAGTATTGCATGGATCAACCTGTGCAAAAACTCCTTTAACCAAGATGAGTGCAATGAACAATGCCAATAATATTCTTAGCCTCATACAAACTTACCCAATCCCAGCAAATTTGTATCGCCTCCCATAAGCTGCGAAATTCCTTTTATTGCGGCAATTAATATAAGTATATTTATTAGAGGCAAAATGTATCCTGTAACTCCTATTATTCCATAAAGGTCTGTGAAGTGGAATATGAGTGCAAGCGCATTGTCTGGCTGGCAGACTATGTTTGGCAGTGGCGGCAAAGACCCTATAATAGCCCCTCCAAATGCATAGTAGATAAGGTTTCCTAACCCAACACCAGGGGCTGCATAAAATGCAGAGATAATAAGCTCATTCTCATATATATTTCCGCCTTGCGGATAACAGCCATAGTAATTGATGATGTTTGTAGCGTTCGGGAAGACATAGAAATTTATACTGTTTGAGTTGTACACAACACTCTCGCCATTTAAAGTTTTTCCAGGCATCGTAAAGACAGGTATGCTGTTAACGCTCGCTCCTATCGGCGCTATGCCTGCATTGCTCAAAGAGACATATTCCATGAGGTAGATGATTGGGAAGAGTATGAGTCCACCTATTACAATGCCTATGAGCATGCCACCAACCCTTCTTGTAAAGATGCTCGACTTTAATATTATTCCTGCTGCAAGCAGGTAAGGCCAAACATAAAGAAAGACAATTATTGCAAGCATCTCAATCAAATAGATCTCAAACGCCAAATAAGCCTCCATCTCTATAGGCCTCGATATGCTTTTCAGTATTGTATACCCCCTGAACGGCTGATATGAGATTGAAGCGCTTACAGCTCTAATGTCAAATGGCACTATGCACCATGCCTCGAAGAGGGGCGGCGCAGGCGTAGCGCTTTCACACCATGTCGTGTTGGGGGTAAGTGTGGTAAGGAAGCCTATGTAGTCCTCGTATTTGTAGAGCGCGTCTAGGTTCTTTGCCATCTGGCTCGTGAGGTTTGCTGTTATAATGTAGCTTGCCATCAAATCATAATCTGCGAAAAGGGTGGTATCGCTATTGCCATTCTGTATGTCGGTATAAACTGTATTGGTAGCATAGCAAATAGTATTAGTAGGCATTATATTGGAGTTAACAAAGTTTAGCTTATCATTTTGCAATTGAGTGCATATATTGTTTATGTTGCTTCCTACAGCATTTGCAGCAAGAGAGGTTACACTTGCGCTTCCGAAGAACTCTACAACAGCTATGATTATAACGGCTATAATAACTGTGCCTATCACCTGGCCAAGCTCGTCAATGGCCCTCTCTCTTATCTTTTTGTTTTGAAGGGCACTGCCAGCAAGGTAAATAAAGCTGACAATGAATATGCTTATCAGTATAGCCAGAGTCACTATGGATAGCCAGCTCTTGAAGACGCTGTAGCTTGTCGTAAAAGACTGCGCCGAAGCTACCGGAATCATTGCAAGGAATGCCGCTATCAATATTATTCTCTTTAGCTCCATATGCTCTCACTCCTAAGTCCAAACCCTGCAGTAAAGGCCTTGGTCAAGTTTATTGCGAAGGCTACTGTTATACCCATATCTATAGCCATAAGGAAGATACCTTGGAATACGAAGTCAGAGACTTCCTGTGCAATTATGCCAATCGTGGCGGGTGCGTACAATATCTCATAAAGAGGTATGCCGCTGCTAAGCATGCTTCCATAGAAATTGGCTGGCATTGAAACAGAGAATCCAAAAGCATTGTAATTTGGATTTGCTGCAAAGAGGGAGCTTGCCGGAACAGAATTTGCTGTATAAGCTAATGGATAGCTAGAATAGTATGGGTTGCAAGATGTCATTGCTGGGTTGCTGCAATAAGTCCAATTCATTATATATGAATCCATAACAAATGTGAGTGGATAAACGAAATAAAATGCGATAGCTAGGGCAAGGAAGGAATTTGCGGCTTCCCTGAGTTTAGGCCCAAGGAAAGAAAGGGAACGCATGGCAATTGCTACAGGCAGGACAACTGTGAGCATAATACCTTTTACAATAAAGAGTGCAATGAACTGCAGGAAAAGCATTCCAAAGGTCAATACGACAAATACATTGTAGCCAACAACAACATTAGAATATGTGCTGTAAATCTGATCTAACGTAGGGGAAGAAGTTATGCTTATTTTTAAAACAGATGTGGAAATTGGTATAGTGAGCCCACCAATCAGGCCGTTTGCAAATTTTGCGATCTCCGAGCCTATCATGAACTCTATAGAGGTAGTATAAATGTGCGTTGCGAGATTTATGCCGTTTACAAAAAGGAGCTTGCCTATATAGAGCTGCGCAGCTGCGAATGTGTCCATGCCAGAAACAGAATTTGTGAAGTTGCACGAAAGGCTTGCAAACCCTATGAGTATGAATATAATGAAAAGGCTTAGCATCATCTGCATTATCTCAAATTTTGCTGTAATCTTGAGCTTCTCCCTTGTCGAGGCAGGAAGCAGGTTTGATACAGCATATATTATGCCTGCTATTGAAAAGAAGAGCATTACAACGAGGAGATTTATTCCTATCCAGTTGTTTGCATTTACCCCTCCCCCAGCGAAAGCACAGGTATTAACATCAAGCAAAAACAACATTTTCTCATCCAATCTTAAGCTTGCCTCCTATATCGAGCCTTATCGTTCCGCCAAGTGCCTTTGCCAAAGAGTCTGTGAGAGGGTACCAGATCATCAAGTCCAGTATCAAAAGTGCAAGCTCTCCGAACAAAAAGACAAAGAATGGCACTACTACATTGAGCGCAGGGTAAATTGATATTGTTGCGTCCACTACAGTTCCAATATTCACCAACCCATTTAGTGCCGCGTTCCATATGCTTGCTAACCCATTTAATAATACGCCTATTATACCGCTTGCCCCTTGGCTGCTTGTACTGACCCCCATATTAGTAGTCATTACATTATATAGAATGTTTGATACGGGCATGTTTATTAGAATGATCAAGAGGGGGAGGAATAAAGAGAGGCCTATGCCAAATGCAAAGAGAGTGCCCCCTATGGGTCTTAGGAAAGGAAATGCTCTTAATATTATACCCAAAGGCACAAGAATCATCATACCTATATATATTATGCTAGGGAGTGTGATGCCAAGCAGATATATAATAAGCATGACAGGAAGATAAAGATAGTTAAGGGTGTCATTTAGTATAGATTCATACTGTCCTGATGCGGTGGATTCAAGCATGGGGTTGCTGTATATGCTGAAAGTAGTGCCAAATGTAAATGCTCCCACTATTAATGGCAAAGGAACATACCATCCAATATTAATACTTTTCATTACCCCTATGCCTTCCACCAAATTGAAGAAATTTGTAGAGCCGCTGTTGCCAAGTGCGTTTATGTTTGAATAGA
This sequence comes from Candidatus Micrarchaeia archaeon, assembly GCA_039793505.1. GTDB lineage: Archaea > Micrarchaeota > Micrarchaeia > Micrarchaeales > CABMGC01 > JAGDYD01. The sequence goes on along the minus strand of JBAMLQ010000056.1, from coordinate 2,710 downwards.
CAGAGCACAAAGCCTGTGAAGAAGCAGTGCTCAGCGAATTCAAAGCAGATCCTATGCCAGCAAACCCATACTGGCTTACCGGCTGCTGGTTTATAAGAAGAAGCGAGATGTTGCCAGCGAAGATGATAAAGCCTACTGAGCCTGCTATCAATATTGCAGACTTCGCCATTTCCCAGTATTCGTTCTTGAGCCATTCATTAAGGTTTGTATTAGGCACTGCCTTGCTTATAACAACGCCTATCGCAACAACAAGAAAAGAGAGCATAAAAGCAAGCGCAAGCACGGAAAAGAGTGGGCTTGGGCTTATTGTTATGGCTGTTGTTGTGCAGGTAGGGGATGAGGACTGTGCTGATGCAGATAAAGATAAGATAGCTAGAAATAAAGCTGCAAGCAAGGGAATAGTCCTACTGACGCCCATACACTCACACTTATTTGTAAGTATCAGAATAAATATTTAATGCTTGAGTATCGGGAATCTCTTCATGTAAGCCTCGGCAGGGAATATGACAAAATAAGGTACTATAAACAAGGAGTTGAAAACAAGCATAGCATACCTAGAATAAAGTGTGCCAAAAAGGTGTATGAAGATAAAGTCGAAGAGGGTGAGTACTGCTATGGCAAGAAAGAGCCAGATAAGAAAGTATTGGGGCTCTCTAAAGAGAAGCTTGGTGCTGTCTTTTATGGCCCTTACTATCCTTTTGTTGTCAATGACTATAGCACTAGGGGCATAGAATATGAAAAGGAACATTATAAATCCCGCAAGTGAGGTTATGATGCCAGCATAGCCTGTAGAATATGTTGCCACATCAATTATTATAATAATTGCAGCATAGAAAATGAATAATAAAAATACCCTGCCCGTGTATTTTTCTATTCCTTCAAGCATCCTTTTTGTCATCTTTCCATAGGTCCTCTTTGTCTTTACAATGAGCGAGATCGCAACAAAGGCGAAGCTCAAGAAAAGGAGGGAGAAGAAGGTTGCTACAATTATTATGGCGAGGCCGAACATGTTCATGTTTATGAATGTGCTTGCAGTCCTTAGGAATATCGCCCCTATGCTTATATACGTCGGCATAGGCACAAACATCGGTATGGCAAACGCTATTAAAAACGGTATTGAGAAAAGGAGGACAAGCTTAAGGTTCTCAGCATAGGTCTCTAGCGAGTCGTAAATAACATTTGCCATGCGCGCACCTTATTATTTATACAAAACAAAATTTAAATACTCAACTGCTTTTCGGATACACTTTTATTGGTGGCGGATAATATACATAGCTACCATTGAATATTGCAGGATCAGCATAAAACTGGCCTATATTAGATGGCAAACCTACATTATACCTTATTGTAACTTTTCCAGAGCCGTTGAGGTGTATATAATTTGTATCTATATCTCCAGGATTCGGGCTTCCAACCTCGCCGCTAATAATCTGCCCATTTATACCATAAAGGATGATACTTCCATTGTAAATTGCAATAACAGTTGCAAGAGTTCTTACATTTGTCCTATAATAAACTGTCAAATTGTAGTGCAGCGTGCTGTTGCTCATGCCAAAGCTTTCATTGAGTGTTTGCATGTAAAAGCTGCTTGCATATGCATCGTGTTCGAGAACTATAAAAATCACCACAAGCGCAAGCACCAACACCATCGCAAAGCCTAATATCCTCTTTTTTTGCCTAGCCAAGCCAGCCCCGCTTCCCTTCCTATAGTCCAAGGCCAAACTTATTATGAATGCGCCAATAAAGAAAGAGTAGTATGTCGCTATGCCATGGGAGAGGAATGCGAAAGGTATAAGGCTTACAAGGAAGACAAGCTTCTTTTCGTTTAAATAGAGTATTAGCAATACAGCAAGCAAGATAAATGAGAGCGAGACAATCTCGTAAGAGTCTAGGCTTATGGGATAGAATGCTGCAAGCAGGTAGCCAGCCAAGCCATAGCTATTTGGTATTATGTAAGAGGTTGCTGGGGCTATTACATTTTCAAAGAACCTCTGCGGGCTTGCAATGGCAAATGCGCCGTTTATTGCAAGGAACACAACAAGGACAAGCATGAGCTCTTTAATGCCCTGCTTTGACCCAAAATTGGCGAAGGTATAAACAATAAGAAGCAGCGTGGGTATCCAGAGCATTTCTTGTATCGAAGCCGCAAGGCCCAGCGGAAGCCAGCCGTATTTTGTGCCTGATTTTGAGTATGCAAAAAGTATAAGTGTAAGCATAAATGCCTCTGTTGAGGAGCTCATTATAAACAAGGCAGCAAGAATGCCGACAATGATAAGGTAGCTAGGCCTCTTTATCTCTTCCTTTTTGGCCAGATAGCCTATACTCATAAAGAGGATAAATGAGAACATGAAAACCTGCAGCTTTAGCATTAGCTGCATGTCTATGGGCAAGATTATGAACGGAATCTCGACTATTGGAAAGAGAGCAGGATAGTCAAGAACGCCAACAATGCTGTTTTTTGTTGTTGGAGTAATCCCAAATGCGGACATGTTGTAGAAGAGCATGCTCGAGTAGTTGCTTTGATAAGGGTTCTGCAAGTGCAGTATCTCCTTTGCTGAGAGCATCTGTATGAATATCTCGTCGTCGCTGTGCCATGAGATTATCAGTGAAAAATTGTAGTATGCAAGGAGCACAGCGGCAATTGCAAAGAAAAGGAATGCAACTAGCTTTGCATGCCTAAAGGGCATTGATTTATATATGAAGACGCCGA
>JBAMLQ010000055.1:3113-4496 GCA_039793505.1 Candidatus Micrarchaeia archaeon | reverse complement strand
CCGGGTTATAATAATTTGCTAGAAAGGTTTTATAAACCTAACTCAAAAATTCTTTGCATGCTTATATTTTCGTATTTACGAAATGCGAGGGTATGCTGAGCCTCTCGGCAAGCTTTTTGGCAAGCCCTTCATCTGAGCTCACAATAAGGGCCTTTGCCCCATTCTCCATTTCATTGCAGATCTTTGCAACATGCTCTATATGCTCTTCCTTGTTGCTTACGCTGCTCACTTTCTTTATGTTTGCATAGTCGCTTATCAGCCTTGCTATTATGGCGCTCTCTTTTGTATAGAGCAGTATAGAAGGCTCGAAGTTCAAACTATCAGCTATTTTCTTCGCCTTGTCTTCTAGCTCTTTGTAAGAGCCCTTTTCCTTCTCAGCCTTCTTCAGTGCATTAAGCCCATTCATGTCGTTCATCTTGTTTAAGCTGTTTTTCGATTCGTTCTTCTCATAGTCGAAGATGAGCCAAGCATTGCTCGGCACGCGCTTGCCTATTATATCTGGCTTGAAAATCGACCTGGGTTTGTACGCCATTGTTGCAGTGACTATATTGTATTTTTTCCTGAAGAGCTTTGTTGCCGCGCTTATCGTCTTGCCCGTATCGGCGATATCATCAACAAGCAAGACATAGCCATTGCCTTTTGCATCAAGCGAAATATAATGCGGAAGCACATATGTTCCGGAGCGCTTGTTTATATCCTCATAGGCGATTATCTGCACGCCATAAAGATCTTCTATGCTAAGATACTTTGCAAGAAGCTCTGCTATCACCATGCCGCCCCTTTCTATGTATATTATAGCCCTCGGCTTGCCGTACTTTGCCATTATCTTCTTCGCCATCTCCTTTGCTAGCTTCTCCATCTCCCCAAAGCTTATCCAGATATAATTCCTTTCGATCTCCTCTATCTTCATGGGCCTGCTTATGCTTTCTTCAGGCAATTCATACCATCTGACTTTCTCTCCTATCCTTGCCCTCAGCTTCCATTTAACGCTTTTTGGCCTCATCTCTATTGCATTTCTTAAATATTCTATCTCCCTTGCAATCGAGTTCTTCAGGCTTTTGTCAATTTTCAAGCCCTCGAGATATCTCTTCACCTTTTCTAGGTTTATTGTTGCTGTTTTGTAGAGCCCCCAGTCGTTTGAGAGAAGCTCAGCTATATAACCAGAATCTATGCTGCTCCGCGTATCAGCATTACCCATCTTGAAGTTTGCAATTAAGCTTAGAATGTCTTTTATATCCTTCTCGTTTATCTCAGCAACCTGGAGCTTTGTGAGCAAAAGGTCGGAGGGCGCTATCGTTATATCGCTGAAGCTTATCCTGTTCTTGAGGGGTATCACATGGCTCATCCTGAATTCATCGAGAAGAAGGTCCACTTTCTTGCCCT
>JBAMLQ010000055.1:0-3103 GCA_039793505.1 Candidatus Micrarchaeia archaeon | reverse complement strand
TAGTAATACTGCTGCCTCCTGTCTCCATAAAGTGCGTTGAAGCGGGCATCTTCTTCGAAGCCGTTTTTGAGCAAGAGCTTGTTTATCTTCTCTGAGTATCTGCTCAAAGAGAAAAAGTCAATGTCGTTTGCTTCTCTTTGGAGCTCCTTGATAGTGATTCCTTTCTTTGATAGATAAGAGAATGCAAGGCCCCCTATAAGGCGCAAAGGTATGCCTTCATCTTCCGCCTTCTTTATGATTTCAAGAGCCTTATCTAATAGGTTTACCTCCATATAATCTTATTGCATCTAAAATTAATAAATTTTCTTTTTGCCTTGCTAGCTTGCTAGCCTTTTGTAAAAATATACCTCTCTAGCTTCCTGCTCTTTTCATTTATCTCAATTATTACGCCATTGAGCATACCAGAACTGTACACGCTGCCTGGATTTATCACAGGCACATCCTTGCCGTTTTTTGCCCTTATATAGTCTATGCCCATCGCCTCGTGCACATGCCCGTGCACTCCAACTATGGGAGCATATTCTTCGATAATGCGCCTTACAGATGTGCTTCCAATGGAGACATATTCAATATTGCCTGCGCTTATCACCTGCCGCAGCTCCTTGTCAAGCTTCGGCGCCTTGTCTATCTTTGTGTTGTAAGGCGGCACGTGTATCGCAAATATACTTTTCTCGTGGTCTTCTTTTTCAACCAACTTCTTCAAGTCGTTGTATATCTCTTTTTCGCTCTTTTCCCTAGGAGTGTTCCATGGCGTAGGGTTGGAGTAGCCATAGCCGAGTAGATTAAAACCCTCAATATCAACTATCTTTTGGTCTATCGGCACTATTACGTTGCCTGCATGTTTTTCCAGGAGCTCGTTGAATTCATCATAGTCATCGTTTCCCGGCATTATATAGAGCTTTCCTCCAAGCCGCTTCAGTTTCTCCTCAGCCTTTGCCAAGAATGCTTCCAGATTTGACATCGCTTCTTCCTTGAAAAGGTCTTCGATTCTTGCCTCGTCTCCTTTTGCCTTTTCATATTCATCTTTGTCCATTATCTTGTAATACTCACCGGCATTCCTTATCTCCTTCTCAATGTCTGGAAGCTCATTCTCTTTTACTATTTTCTGTTCGCCAAATAGGTTCAGCCTGTACTTGTTTCCTTCCTTTAGTATAGGTACAAGATTCTTTCCTGCAAGGTCCCCTCCAACAACAATGTTCTTTACGTTGTAGAACTGCGCTGCATTTGTAAGCTTATTTGATACTATTTCTGAGCCGTGTATATCTGCTGTAAAGAAGAATCTCAATGCCACACCTTGGTCATTCAGGCGGAATCTCCTTGAATGCCATGCTTATGTCTATGCCTTTCTTTGCATTTCTCCATTTTGAAATCTCATAGAGCACTACGCCTGCGATGAATGATGCCACCACATACCCATAGGCCAAAGGATTGCCTCCCCATATGCTAGGGTATGCGAAGAACTGGTATGTTATGAAGATGAAGACAAGCGCCATTATAATTCCTGAGATCGCCAATGTTACCTTTTCTCCCCTAACAAGATACCTTATAGCATAGACTGTTGCTGCTATGCCTATGAAGATGAAGTATATCATTGCTGCAGCTACTGCCCCATAAAGCGATGAGAAAGGTCCATAGAGGAAGGCAGCCCCTCCGATAAGGAATAAGGTTACTACTAGGTCGAAGACATGCGCCACTACAGGCGAGCCATATCTTTTGCTTATATAGGCGAACTTCTCAGGCAAGAATCTATCGAATGCCTGGGCAAAAATATACCTTGAGAAGACTATTATGCCGTATGCCAATATAGCTATATCCCAGAGGATCCATCCTATGCCTATTATGAGGCTAAGCAGATACGAGTTTGAAACACCCATGGCAAGGGTCCAGAAGTTGAAAGAATAATCATATACAAGCTTTGGGTTTGAGAGTGCTGCGTTGATGAAATTGAGCCCGCCGGCATAGTACATTGCAGCAAAGCCGCCAGTCACAAGAAGGAGCACTATTATTGAAGATATTGGGATTGCCCACCTTATACCATTCCTGCTCTTTATTTCAGATGACACGCCGGGTGCAGCATTTATCCATGGGTATACGAAGATTGCGAAGAATGGAAGCATGAATAAGGTAGACATAAAATTGAAGTTGCTTCCTGTATATGAGCTCGCTATCTGCGAGTATGTCTCGTTTAGGCCCTGCGTAGAAAGGCTGTTTATATAGCTCTCAACTCCAGCCCTTCCGGCAAGAACCAATACAAGAATCCCAAGAAGCAAGATTATTATTCCCAGTATTATTGATACAGTCACAATCTTGTATCCAGCCTTGGGCTTGAAAATGTTTACTAGAATAAGTATTGCAAAGATTACAGCTGCCACTATGAACTGCAATACAGGCTCAGCGCCAGGCGTATTGCCCGGAAGTGCAAGCCCCAAAAAGCCCATATTGCCAAGGGCAACGCCCACAGAGCCTATTGCAAAGACTGTAGAAAGCGCTATCAGCGCCAAATATGCAAGCGTCTCTAGAGAGTAACCCATAAACGCCAAGGAGCCTCCAAAAAGCCCGCCAAAGACTCGCGATGTCCAAATATAATCTCCGCCTGTCCTGTGCACTTTCCTGTTCATTATTGTATACACAATTATCTGCGGTATGGAAAGAACAAAGGCAATGAGCGAAGCATATACAAGATTGATGCCAGCCATCGAGCTGAGAAGTATTGTTGTGAAGCCTATAGTAGCAAGAGCAGCACCTGCAGACATGTCTCCTATGTTGAGGCTTATAGAATCAAGAAAAGAGACATTTTTTACAAGACCTGTCGACTTCCTAACAAAAACACCTACCTCTGACCCCGATTTCTTTCTTCCAATCATCTCCACTCCCCCGGTGGTATAGCCAAAGCCACACCTGATTAAAAGGCTGTTTCTAATCTTAAAAATCTTTCTTTTTCAAGTTTGTAAAGTGATAAAGATTATGGAAGGCAAGTTAAATTATGCTACGTTTTAATGATCTAAACAAACATCAAAAACCATTTTTCAGAAAGCTTTAAATATTTTAATCTTAAAATAGTTTAAAATTAAACCAAAAATGATAAAAATGGAGGCAGAACTTA
>JBAMLQ010000054.1:2848-4538 GCA_039793505.1 Candidatus Micrarchaeia archaeon | reverse complement strand
TGAGGATATGTAAGCGACGACACAAACTTCTTGTATCGCGGAAATCCTACATGTACTCTCTTTCCCTGCTTCTTCTCCTTGCACCTCCTGAAGAAATGTCTATAGGCATCAGATACCCTTTTTGAGACGTTTTGTAGGACTTGAGAGTGCAGTTCTGCAAACTCGGGCTTTTCCTTCTTTATCTGCGTGAGCCATACGTTCATTCTGTATTCCGTAAGGGTCTTACCCGTTTCCTTGTAATATTCCTTTGACTTTTCAAGGAGCATGTTATAGAGTTCTTTTGCAAGATACATCTGCCTGTTCAGTGTTTCTTTCTGCTCCTTTGAAGGATACGCACGATATTTATATGCTGTTCTCATGACGACCATATTTATTTACGCCTTCATATTTATACGCTTTTGCGGTGGCTTATATCCCACCCCTGAAGGGAGTGGGTTTTACGCCACATTTGATAAGGAATAAATATCTGCAAAGTAATAAATACAATATGCAAACCAAGGAGCTCAATGTAGTAAGAAGCCCGATTGTATATCTCAACATGAGGGACCCAAAGTTCCTTAAATATTATTACAAAATGAAGACTGTTGAGCTCATTGATGGAAACGAACTTTCTGGATCTTCTCCTCCTGATATATTCATAGGCAGCTACGGCTACCCAAATGTATTCATTTCGCCTATGGTGCCACCTGTTTTTGGAAACACTGAGGTGCTTGCAATGCCAGAGATGTGGCGCGGGATTGATATTCCAAGGATAGTTGAATACAGATCACTCCTTGTAAGAGGCATGTACAAATCAAACATACACAATGTAGAAAAAGGCAAAGTAGAAGAACTTATAAGGGATTTTGCACTCGCGGATAAAAATATTGAAGCAAATGTTGAGTTTTTGAGGAAGCCAGAAATGAAAGTAGTATTTGATGAGAATTCGCAGCCTTTCGGACCAAGCGCGCCGATAAAGGAGGTTGAAGCTGGAAATATTGTATCTGACAAGAAGCTTGAAAAGGCGTATTCAGATACTGATATGAGCGCCACCACAGCGATAATGGAGCTATATGAGAAGGGCATGCCTGTATCAAAAATACAAAAGGCCCTTTCAGCAGGTCTGCTGGGCTTAGGAAAGAGCAGGAAGTTTGTCCCTACTAGGTGGAGCATAACTGCTGTTGACGATACAATTTCAAAAAAGAAAGTGAGCGAAGCAAAGGACTACGAAACCATAGATTCGGTGCAGATCTACGAGAATGTGGCCTTGGACAATAGATGGATAGTTCTTATGGTGCCTGGCAGCTGGAGCTATGAGCTCATAGAAGCATGGTATCCAAACACCACGTGGAACATGGGAAGCAATGATATTGCTATTTATTCTTCCTATGAGTTTTTTGAAGGGAGAAAAACTTATGCTGAAATAGGCGGCTGCTATTATGCAGCGAGGCTTGCCGTTTCGGAGCTATTCCAAAGGATAAAGAAGCAGGCAACAACAATAATCCTCAGGGAGACCCACTCAGGCTATACGCTGCCAGTAGGGGTATGGAATGTCAGGGAGCATGTGAGAGAGGCGCTAGAGAAGGAGCCGAAAAGGTTTGAAAACATATACGAAGCATTTGCATATATAGGTACAAAAATGGAAATACCAATAGCAAAATGGATTGAAAACAGCAGGCTCCTCAAGGAGCTACTTAGGCAGCGCCGCCTC
>JBAMLQ010000054.1:0-2838 GCA_039793505.1 Candidatus Micrarchaeia archaeon | reverse complement strand
AAGACACCTTGCCTGACTTTATTGTCGAGCTTGCGATCCTCTCGCTCAAGAAATAAAGCTCTACCTTTTTTCCTTCAAACTGCTCGCTGAAACTTAGGCTGATCTTTTTGTAAAGGTTTGAGAATTCATCCTTTATCTCAACATTAGGAAGCACATATTCTTTTACCTTCATAAAAATAGGCCCTTCTAAGCTCCTTTCGCCTTTTTCTGAATTCACATAATCTATTGCAGAAACGCCTCTGCCGAGGAACTTCAGTTTCAATGCGTCGTCTTCGCCAAATCCCAAGTCGCTTGCGGCAAGCTTTGCCATGTCCGGGCTCTGCCTGAAATAAAGCTTTGTCTGGCAAAGCCTCCTTATTCCTGGAGTTATATCGACAATATTATGGGTTATGAGCATAAGACCAACGCCCTTCTTTCTAAAATCTTGTATTCTTTCCTTCAGATCTGCAGCAGGCCCTGAGAGCTCATCTGCTCCAAAAACCAGATGCGACTCTTCTAATACTATTTCGAGCCTTAGCTTGTCGTCCCCGTCTTCTGGAAAAGAATCAATTATATTATATATCTGGTTAAGTATCAAGGCGTAAAAGAAGGGTTTCATGTTGTTGCTTACGTTCGAAAGATCAAATACAGCCCCTTTTATCAGCTCGCCAAAATCAAGACTACCTTTGTATGCGAATTCAGGCCTTGAAAGGAGAAGCCTCAGATTTTCAAGCGAAGCCATTATATTCTCGCCGTGCTTTGTGTATTTTACCCCCACATTTGTCCTCTTTCCATGCTGCTCTATCACCACCTCCTCTATCTGGTTGTATAATTCCTGTGGGTCTGGCACGCCAGATGCGTATGCCTTGTGGAAAGCAGCAAGAAGCGCTTTCTCTAGGGAATTTCTGTAGGGGCCCGCACCCGAGGTGCTTGCAAGGAGCATTGCCAAATTTTCATAAAATCTCTCTACTGGCACGTTTGCGCTTGGTTTAAAGAAATTTATTCTAAAGTTGTTGCTCGAGTAAATTCTTAGCAGCCGTATATTGTTTTTAACCGCGAAGTATGACCACTCTTGGGTAGGGGATATTATTACAACAGGCACGCCGCCTTTAAGGAGCTGCTCAGCTATGCCCATAGCTGCGAATGTTTTTCCAGTGCCTGGCATGCCTGTTACAAGCGTACCAAGATTAAAGGAGTTTTTCTCCACACTTATTTCTATTTCTCTCTTCTCCGCCGCATTCTCTAGGAAATATCCGAGCTTGATCTCTCCACAGCCATGCGGAAATGATGTTTTTATCTCAGCTATCCTCTTTACTGCAGGAGGAATAAAGACAAGCCTTGAAATATAATTTATGCCGAATGGAAGAGAATCAAGCCTGCCAAGCTTTTCATAGGCTTCTTCAATGGAAGAGAATTCTATGGTGCCCTTTTCTATGAGAAATATGCTCGGCTCAAGAAACTTGTAAAGCTTTTCAAAAGAGCTATTTTCAATAAGGATAAAAAAGTTGTACGCTAGGCTGTTCTCTGCCATTATCTCGTTTACCATGTTAAGTATCTTCTCCAGCATCTTCCTCTCATCGTATTTGTAGAAGAGGTCCATTTGGACGCTTCCAAGATGAAACATGCTCTTTGTAAGCCTTACCTCATAGCTGCTAAGCTTGTGTTCCACCTTTTTCTTCACCGCAAGAACATGCTCCTTGCTTTCAGGAATGAAGGCAAATATTACCCTTCCGCTGAATTTGTAAAGCAGCTCGAGCTTCTTGCCCATGTCTTCCAGAGGATATGCAACAAGATAAGTAAACTTGCCCCAATCCGCTTCGTTAGTTTCTTCAAGCCCTAAGCCTGGCATAGTATCGGCGCTTTTGCACGCAATTGAAAAGGAGCTTTTTGAGATGTTGTATATGGCGAAAAATCCTTCATGTGCAAAATATTCTGCCAATATCTTTGGGTCAAAGCTTTCGCTTGCATACGTGACATTATAAAGCTTCAAAGAATCGCCCATAATACAAAAACAAGTATATTTAGCACGGCGAGCAACGCTAGGCTTTTGTCTATATACGTTGCCTTTGCCGTGCGGAGCAAGAAAAAGGTAGCTAGAAAAGGAGGAATTGCTATTGCAAGAAAGAGCAAACGACCAAGGAAGATAGAAAGGAGCATAAGTATTGGAATAATTATCCCAAGTGAAACTAGGAAGAGAAGCACCATTGATTTTTCTGTTTTATAAAGTACTTTTAGATCCATAATATCGCCAAAACAGAGAGCAGAACAACGGAAAGTATGACTATCTTCTCGGCTTCTTTGCTTTGCGGGCCATACGCCAAATGCCTTAGCATGGAGAAACTCGTCGCCAGTGACAAAACCAGAGCGATAAGCTTCACGCCGAGCATTAAAAATGTGTAAAACTCATTCATAATAGGTCAACTCAAAGCTCCCGCCGAGTATATGCGCAAGTATCAATCCAGAAACTGGAGAAAAATTTTGTATCAAATTAATGATCTCATCGCCATGCGCAAAAACCCTTAATCTTTTTTGGGGCTTGCTTTTAGTCAAAATGAAGATGTTCCAGTATGGAATAAGGAAGAGCTTTTCAAGTGCTTTTTTCTCTACAAGGCTATCGCTGCGCACTGCTATTCCATTAATTATGAGCTCGTCCCTTGCCCACTCATGAAAAGGGTCACGCCTTTTTCCAATTTCAATAGGTGGAAAGTAAATATCAGAATTTACCCTTATCTTTGCATTGCCAAAACTCACGTTTTTAAGGAGCAACAATGCCGCAAGCCCTACTATTATTGGAAGCATATCTGCGAGAAAACCGATATAATATTGATTGAGCATTTTCTCACTTCTCTTTTAGTTCCT
>JBAMLQ010000053.1:4101-4576 GCA_039793505.1 Candidatus Micrarchaeia archaeon | reverse complement strand
GAGCTGTTCAATCGCTTCGTCTTTCAAATTCTCTGACATATTATCACAAATTAAGCGAATCAGCAATTCGTGCAAGCTCATATCCAGTAGTAAGCTCGCCGAGAATCAAGCCTTTCGAGTTTGCAATGCTGCTTAATCCTATATTAAGCGATCCGAGGTTTGCAGTCGACTGCTCACCGCTAAATCCCAACATTTTTTCTAAATTTTTCTTTTCTTCGCTTTTTATCCTGTTGTTAAACACAACCCCCTTGTTTGTAAGTATGTTGTTTGCGCCTACAGTGTTGAACCCGCCTATGCTTGATCTTATTACCTCGACATCTAGAACATCGCCAATAAATTTCTCCTCCTCTTTGTCGAAATCTGGATTTATTATAGCTATCTTGTCATTTGCTAGTATATTATTCCTAAGAGCATTTAGATCAGTATCAAAGACCTTGACCTCTGCAATGTCACTCAGCTCCTTCTTGATTGCGGC
>JBAMLQ010000053.1:0-4091 GCA_039793505.1 Candidatus Micrarchaeia archaeon | reverse complement strand
CTTCCTCCTCTGTGGTTTTTGGAAGTAAGACGCCCTTTGAATTCGCTGCTATATACATGCCGACGAGATGGGATGAGTCAATACTAGCCTCAAAAACATCTACCCCAAGAACCTTTTCTATTATTTCGGACTTTTTCCTTGGAACATTTTTCCCAAGCAGGCAGAATTTGTCTGTTGCAACGCCAAAAATCCCAATGTAGCTATTTCCGTATATCGCAAGTTTAAGGGCATTCATAATTCCTTCACTTCTTCTTATGGTACTTCTCCTCTTTCCTCTCAGTTTCGGCGCCTTCTTTAACCCCCTCCTTATCTTTTTTGTTTTTTTCCGCTTCTTTTGCATTCTTTGTCTCTACATTTGTCGTTGCTTCTTTTGTTTCTCTGAACCATCTTGCCCTTATAATATCTCCCTCTTTTGTCGCTTCTATCTTTATATGTTCCATGCGCCTCGCAGCAAGCTGGGCCCTTCTATTAAGCTCTGTGTCTATAACAACATTGTATGGCTCGCCGTTAAGAAGCTTTGCGACCCTTTCTCTTATGTAAGCTATCGCTACCTCCCTTCTTCTTGGCTTGTGTATCTTTGCAAGCCTCTTCTTCAGGTTCAGATTTAGAACAGCCATTAAAGCACCTAATCGATTCTTAGCTTTCTATGCCTCCAGTCCCTCTGGAACTTGTTGTACTCTATCTTCCTATGTGTCCTTAGCATTGCAAGCACTGGTATCCTCCTATTCTCCTTCAGTTTTTTTCCAAGCCTAAGCTTCTTTTCAACGCTCTTTTTGCTCATAAAAACACCTCATTTGTGCCTGAATTCTATCTTCGGTTCAGGCCTTGCCGTCAATTTTGTAAGTAGGTCTATAATCTGCTTTTCAGATATTCTTCCTGGCAACCTGTTGCTTTGCGCCATGGAAATTATCAGGTCAAGCAGCTGGGCATAAAGTTCGTAGTTTGATACCCTCACATTCATAAGCCTTTCATATGCAGCTGGCTCCAGGTATTTTCTCACAATCTCTCTTTTTTGCTGCTCTATCTGCAGTTCCTTTAGCCTTTTTGCAACAGCCTTCCTAAGCTCCTTCTCCTCATCATCCTCATTGGCCAACCTTCTCACCTTTAGCTATCTCGTTGCTAATCTTGTCCAAAAACGATCTTCCAGAATCTGTTATTATCCTCCCAGCATTTGTCTTCTTTACATAGCCGAGCTTCTCAAGTGCATCAAATGCATCTTTTATCATGCTGCCTCCTGCCTTATAGTGGTGGTGCCTTCTCACCCAGTGCTCCTTTCTGGAGCCATACCTTGTCCTCAGCCTGGAGATGCCTATAGGACCATTTAGATAAACCTGCCTGAGCAGAGATGCACACCTTATGTACCAAAAGTCCTCTTGCTGTGGCACCCTTTCCCTGCTTGCTCCGCTCTTTACAAATCCGACATAGCTTGGCTTCTCTATCTTCGCTTCTTTAAGCTTCTCAGCTGCTTTCCTTATAAGTGCATTTGCTTCTACATCATTGACATTTGCCATGAAATTACCTCAATAAAAATGACGAAAAGAATATCGGAATAAAGTATTAAATAAAGTCTCTTATAAATTTATAAGGTTAAGTATATTAATATTATCTACATTAATTATTAAGAACCTATTTGTATATTTGCGTGATTTTTATGAAGCTGAACATAATAGATGACGAGCCAAAGAGACTTATAATAGAGTTCGAGGGAACAGACAGGGGCGTAGCAGAGATAATAAAAGAGAAGTTGCAAAACAAGAGTAGCGTGGATTTTGCTGCTGTTACAAAGACCCATTTTGAAGTCGGAAATCCAAGGCTTATTGTAAAAGCCGAAAAAAATCCAAAAAAGCTTGTTCTAGACGCGATAGAGGAGCTAAAGGAAGATCTCAAGGAATTTAAGTCGCAGCTCCCGAAGAAGTAAGTACATGAAGAGCGGCGTAAGGATCCTTTCAATCGACGACTCGCCTTTCAGAAAAGGTGAGAAAAGAGATCTTGTTATAGGCATAGTTTCAAGAGGCAGCACAATAGAAGGTATTCTCTCTTTCTACGTAGAGATAGACGGTTCAGATGCTACCGACAAGATTTTAAAGAAGGTAAAAGAATCGAGATTCTCAAGGGAGATAAAGCTCATAGCAATAAATGGCATAACGCTTGCTGGCCTGAACATTGTAGATATAAAAAGGCTAAGCGAGGTTCTTGGTGTGCCTGTTATAGCTATTACGAGGAGAAAGCCAAATAAAAAGGCGATGGAGAATGCAATTAAGAATTCGGGCAAAGATGCAAGGAAGAAGATCTTATTGCTAAGAGAAATAAACAGCTCATCAAATAGCATTCATCTAAATGGCTTGTATATTCAATACATAGGGATAAGCAGAAGTGACTTGGGTACATTTGCAGGCGAGGCTTACCAAATGCTGAGATTGGCGCACCTCATAGCGAGCGGCTTAGTAAAGGGAGAATCGCGAGGAAGAATCTAATCTTGTATTTCTTTAGTTCATAAAAGATAATCAAAAATCAAAAAATAATTAGTTAAATTTATATTTGTTTTTAATTATAATCTATACTGATCTTATGCCAAAGGTAATAGAAGAGGGAAGGAGAGAGATCCTGAAATTAGAGATGCTGAAATACCTGAGCGTAAATGGGAGGGCGAGCATCGACGATATAGCAAGGCACATAAAGATGCCAAAAGCTACAACATATGCACTTTTCAACGAGCTTGTAAAGGAATACAGACTACATTTTGTGCCAGAGATAAATATTAATGATATCTGGAAGTTCGAGTTCATAAAAATAAGCAAGCACAAGTCGACAAAGAGGGAGATAAAGGAAGAGGCTCTTGAGAAGATACCGGAGCTTGGCCTCGAAGAGTATATTTCATTTGTAAAATTTAATGGTGCAGTGCCTTCGGAAGAAGAAATTTTAAATGTGATAAAGAACTTTGCAGAGCCCCAGTATGTAGCGAAGCTTCATGGCGGGGATGACCTTGTAATATACGAGGTTGGGAAGAGCTTCTATAATGTGAACAAATTCATTATCAACTTCTCTAAAAGCCTGAAGAGATACAACATGATAATAAATACAAGCAGGATCGTTACTGAATTGGGCTTTTTCCCTCTCAGAAATGAGCTTCTCGATACGCTCATGCTTCCAGATACTTCAAAGGCGCTTCTCGAGGGCTTGAACATAGATGCAAGAGGAGAAATAAAGGAGATAGCCAAAAGGTTCAACAAAAAGCCGGAGCTCTTGCTCTATGCAATGGACAGGCTCAAGCATGGCGGCTTGCTCGAAAGGCTTACCTACTTCGAGGCACAGCCAAAAAACAATATTGGGGGCATAATTAAAATTGTAATAACAAATGAGTCAAAGTTCATAGAGTCAAAAAACAAATTCCTTTTAGAACTAGTCAAGCAAAAGGAGGAAGAGCACACAAGATATACCTATATATGCGACATAATGAATCCTTCAGGAATACTAATCTTCGTTAATTTAGCTTCAAACGAAGAGATAGATAGTATAATCAGCAATTTATCAAAAGTGCTGAAAGGCGTGGAAATAGAGTACACAACCATAACAAAGAGTATATTCGGGAACCTTGGTATAAGGAATTTCGATATGCGCTACTCTGCCCAATATAAAGTATTAGAGTCTGAAAACCTAGTACTCAAAGTAAAT
Source organism: Candidatus Micrarchaeia archaeon (assembly GCA_039793505.1). Classification (GTDB taxonomy): domain Archaea; phylum Micrarchaeota; class Micrarchaeia; order Micrarchaeales; family CABMGC01; genus JAGDYD01. Next base: position 419 of record JBAMLQ010000053.1, on the reverse strand, counting down.
AGGAGGGAGCTTTAATATGATTATATTTTTGTAAATGCTTCTGCAAGCTTTTTGCTGAGCTTTATAGAGCCGTAATAGTCATCTGAAAGCTTTATCTTTCTTCCGTTTACCTTCATTGTTGGGCATCCTTCTTTCTCACCAATTTGTGTAAGTACAATAACTAAACCATTGCTTTTTAGCAGTCTCATATTAATCAACTTATATTGAAAAGAAATTTCTTTTTAACTCTTTCTCTGAATTCCTTTTACTATTCTAAATTGGGCCTTTTTGAAGCGTAAAGATTATAAAGGTATTTCCTCATATTATTAATGCTTTTTATAATGCTTTTGGCATTATCAGTGAAAATTGCGTCTCGCAATTGGATTTAGTCTTGAGGAGTGCAAAGAGGCTCGCAATTGCTTTTTGCGGCAAATCGACTC
>JBAMLQ010000052.1:0-4665 GCA_039793505.1 Candidatus Micrarchaeia archaeon | reverse complement strand
TATGCCAAGGAGAAGAATTACATTCATTGCAAACGGCAAGCTTACAAGCTGAAGAGGATATGAAAGAATGCCAAGCAATGGGGACATAGTCTGTGTTACAAGATTTGCCCCTACAGGATAATAAACAAGATTTGTGAAGTATGGCGTTGTGTGAAGCGTGAAGAGAGCATATGGTACCCACCAAAGATCCCACATGCCCTGATATGTATCTCCGCCGTATCCTATTGTTGAGTTTCCCATGTGAATGACAAGCTGCCAGAGCATTATGGAGGCTATTGCCAAATATGCCAAGAACACTATTACATATTCTCTTGACTTCCTAATCTTTTCTTTTCTCTCTTCCATAGATACCACAATTGGGTTTGAAAACTATAAATACCTTAGTCATTTAATAGGATTATGCCAAAGATCAAAAAACCAAACATCAGCATAATCGTGCTGGATTCACTTAGGCTTAGCACCTTTAATGATATAATTAGGAAAAAAGATTTTTTAAATGATTTTACCAAGCTTGAGGAGTGCATAGCTCCGGCTCCATGGACGCTTCCCTCGCATGCTTCGCTTTTTACTGGCATGTACCCAAGCGAACATGGCGCTCACGAGACAAAGGAGATAAAATCGCTAGACATAGAGGAGATAAGACTGAGAAAAAAGACATTCGTAGATGATCTAAACAGGCTTGGTTACCACACATACGCAATATCTGCAAATCCTTACGTGCATCCAATCTATGGCTTTACGGATTTCGGAGAATTCTTTGAAGAAACATACTTTACAGATGTATTTGGAAGCTCATTTGAGATACCCAAAAGGACAAAGGAGCTCGCTGCAAAGTACAGGAACATATATGGGCAAAATCCTGTAAAACTTGCCAGTGCAATGCTCAAAGAAAATCCTGCAGTAGCCATAGACCTCCTTGAAGGGCTCATTTTTCTTACTCCGATAAATCTTTCGAAAAAATTCAAGGCAAAGTTTATCGACGGTTGGCCATTGGAGAAAGGTGGTAGGAATATTGTAAAAAAAGTAAGGGATATGGAGCTCAAGGAGCCGTTCATGCTCTTTATAAACATGATGGAGCCCCATGATCCTTATATAGGTGTAAAGAAAGATGTTGACTGGTCAACATCATTCATGAAGAAGCAGCCTAGCAAAAGCTAGATAGAGCTCTGGAAGGGGCTTTATTATAAAGCTTCAAAAAAGGCGCTGGCTTATGCGGAGGAGGTGATGAATAAACTCAATGAAAGGTTTGGCGATGACCAGATAAGAATAGTTACCTCGGACCATGGGCAGGAGTTCAACGAGCATGGATTCATAGGCCACGGGGTGATGCTTCATGATGAGATAGTCAAAGTACCATTTGCAATAAGCATGCCAAATGGATTCAAAGTACCAAATGGGAAGTACCTTTCCCTGACAAATATGAAGAAATTCATCTTCAAGGCAATCGCAAACGATGACGATGCATTAAAGGAGCTTTATTCTGGAAAGATCTATTCAGAGAGCTTTGGCATACCGGCAAACATGAGAATAATAAAGGGTATAGACCAAAGAAAAATAAACAGGGAAGAAAGATACAGGATAAGGGTCTTTCAAGAATAGTTAGACCACTATACCAACGCCGCCAAATCGCTTGCCTAGATAGAATGTAAACCTGCCAAGCTCCTTGACCTTTGAATATTTTTCAAATGCAACTGGCTTGGCGAGCTTTATCTCAACAATCCCTGCGTTTAGTGCTGGAATGCTCTTTCCCCGCTTTTTCTCCCCGGATGATACATCAATAATCTCTTTTATTTTTATTTTGGCGCTCACCTCATTTCCTAGAATCCTTAGCGACAACTTTGATTTGCTGCAGAGCCTTGTCGCTGAAAATACCAATGCTTCCATCTTATCACCAATTATCGGTTCGCTCTCTGCGAGCACTGAGCCTCTTGGATTCTCAATGGGTTTGTCAATCTCTATTGCAGCACTCTCCCCAGCTGTCGCTTTGGCTACCTTCTTGCCATTGACAATTATCTTCAGCACATTTCTCTCTATTTTCTGGGGGAATGCTCTTGTTTTCCCAGGCCTTAAAATGCCGCTTAACACTTTGATCCCAAGCACTGAGCTTGAACTTGAATCTATTTGGCCTTGCACAATCGCACGCAACTCTTTGCCCTTGGCTTTGCTCTCTGTTGATGCCATGATGTATAAGGATTCAAGAAGAGGCTTTCCTTTATACCACTTCATTTTGTCAGATTTCTTTATTATGTTCTCTCCATTGTAAGCTGAGATTGGCACAAAAACAGCATTCTTGAAGTCGATCTTTTTTAGGAAAGAGCTTATTTCGCTTGAGATCTCGTTATATCTCTTGTCATCATATCCAACCGCATCCATCTTGTTGACAGCAACAACAAGCTTTTCTATGCCGAGCATCTTCGCTACGAATACGTGCCTCTTTGTTTGGTCCCTTATGCCTTCATCAGGCTTTGCTGATACGAGAAGCACGGCTGTGTCTGCAAATGACGCCCCGCTCATCATGTTCTTTATGAGCTCCTCGTGGCCAGGCACATCTATCATCTCGAAAGCCATGTCCTTGTACTTTGCTTCCGCCCTTGTTGTATCGATAGTCAAACCGCCTTCCCTTTCCTCTTCAAAGCTATCAAGGATGAATGCAGGCTCGAAAGGCTTTCCCAATTTTTGGCTGTATTTTTTGGCTTCATTAACCCTTGCATCGCTAACTGATTTAGTAAGCATGAGTATGCTCCCTATAAGCGTAGACTTACCGTGGTCTTTGTGCCCAAGCATTGTTATTTTTTTGACAAGCATGCTATCACATGTAGCCAAGCGCCCTGAGCTTTTGCATCACATACTCTTTTTCCTTGTCCTGCTCCCTGCCCGATCTTTCTTCGACTGTGGTAGTCTCAAGCTCTTTTATTATCTCATCTATATTCTTTGCGTTTGACCTCACTGGAACTGTGCAATGAGTGCAACCGAGGCTTCTGTACCTGAACCCATTTCTTGAGAAATAAAGCGGATTTACAGGTATTTTTTCCTTCTTTATGTACCTCCATATGTCTATCTCATTCCAGTCAAGAAGGGGATGCACTCTTATGTGGCCAGATGTGTCGAGCTTGGAAGAATAATCGTCCCAAAGCTCTGCAGGCTGGTTCTTATAATTCCACCTGAAGTTTTTGTCCCTTACGCTAAACACCCTCTCCTTTGCCCTTATGCCGTGCTCGTCCCTCCTTATCGAAACTATGAGGGCGTCGAAGCCGTATTCCTTCATTACTTTTTTGAGGGCTTCGGTCTTGTTTGAGCCGCAGCAGCTAAAGCCCGAGATCTCTGGCTTTATTTCGCTCTTTGCCACAATGAGGTCCAACTTCCATTTCTTTGTGAGCTCCTCCCTAAACTGGTATGTTTCTGGAAAGTCTATCCCATTGTCTATGTGTATTACAGGGAAAGGCACCTTTCCAAGAAAGGCTTTTCTTGCCAATGCAAGCATTGTCGTTGAATCCTTTCCCATGCTCCAGAGTGCGGCTATCTTCTTGAACCTTGAATTCGCCTCCCTCAGTATGAATATGCTCCTCTCTTCCAATTCCTTAAGGTTTTGTTCTATCATATTATCACCACTTGTTTATGTTTAGAAGGCCCTTCAGATAGATTGTCGCGCCCTCTATTTTCTTTGACTTCTTAAAGATTGGCACCTTGTAAACAAGCTTTCCATTCTTGTCATAAAGCTCGGCATAAGACTTTCTAAGGTCCTCGGCATTTTTCAACGAGCTCTTCTGGTAGACTACCCTATAGTACTTCAACCCAGATTTCGGCAAAGCCTTGGCAAATTTCTCCCAGTTCTCTTCTATTGGATTCTTATTCAGCTCATCTATAATCTTCTTCATTTCCATACACTCGCCTCATATGTAGCCAAGCGCCCTCAGCTTCTTCGTAAGCTCATCGTCTGCCTTTCCCTTTCCAAGCTTTTCTTCTTCGATCTTTGCAATTGTCTCTCTCAATATGTATGTCGCATAGTCAGATACAGAAGAGAAGCCTGTATTTTCTATCACCCTCTTGATCTTTTCAAAGAGCGGCGTAGGGATTGTTATTGTTGTGTACTTTCTTTTGCCCTCGCCCATCTTGCCGACAATCTCTTTTTTCATGCTCTCGCCTAATGTATTATAATGTTATAACATTAAAATATAAAAATGTTTGGGTTTGGAATATTGCAGTGCAGAAATGCATCATTGATAAAGATTAAATACTTTGTATTGCATATTATTAGCAAAACGGGCAAAAGCTGATTCAATGGGTAGCAGAGGTATTATTAACAAATATGAATTGCTCGTTGCTGAGATAAGGAAAATTTCTAAGAAGCATGAAGTAGATGGCGAAGAAGAGAAGATAAAGGATATGGCGTCTCTTGTGGCTTCTCTTTCATCGAGCCATTCATGGAAAACATACAAATACCTTCACGATGGAGGCGAGCTTGACAAAAACGCGATAGCCATGGAAGCTAGCTCCGCATTCGGCGAGGGCTGGAAAAATGTGACTGAAAAAGACATTGAAGAGGTAGTGAAGTCAAATATAGATGAGTACCTTCTCTCCACGTGGTTTTTCTATGCTGTGCCAAACGAGAAAAGGGACTATTACAAGGGCTTGCTTGAAGAGATGAAGAAGGAGTATGCAGATGGC
>JBAMLQ010000051.1:0-5001 GCA_039793505.1 Candidatus Micrarchaeia archaeon | reverse complement strand
GCAAGAAGCCTTATAATAATTGCCTTGCTCTGCTCGAGTTCAGCGTAGAGTTCCTCGTTCTTTTTATGCAAATCAACAATCCGCTTAGAAAGGAGAAGCTCTACTTCCCTTCCATTTTGTGTGCTAATTTTATTGGAAGGATATTTGATATCATAAGAAAGAAAATGCATAATTGCAGGAAATATCGAACTTATCTCAAACACATATAAATCGCTCAGAATCTGGGCAAAGTTAAAAAGCCTTAGCAGATGCTCTTTTTCAAAATATTCTGGGGAAACGTTTGAAAAGGCTGCCAGATATATGCCGTTTCTCGATATGCGAAGCACATAATGCCTAGACCTATCGCTGTGGTTAAGCATATATTCAAGCTCACTCCCTTCGCTGACAAGCTTTAAGCCAGGATAGAAACTCATGCGCTCCTTTACCTTCGCCAAGCTGCACTTGAGTGTTCCTTGAAGCGAAATGGTGCTTCTTATTGAAAATTTGTCAAGATTCTCAATTTCCATTCTTTATCGCCGCAAATGCGTCGGCAATTGCCAAGTCATTTATTCCTATATGCCTCAAAAAATGGAGTATATCCATTTCTTTCATTCCGGCATCTTTTAACAATGAGATTAGCCTTTGAATATTTATCTCTTCTCCGCTGCTTATATTTTGCAAAGTCTTTGCAGGGTCGTAACCAAGCTTGGCTAGCGCCTTCTTAATTTCAAACTCGCTTATCTCAATCATTTTACCACCAAACATAAGCCTAAGCATCTTAGGAATTGACAGCTCTGGAATTTTCTCTATGAAAAATGATGCCGAGCTTTTGTCTTTGTATGACTGCACCACCATGCAGCCTCCCTGCTTGAGGTTCTGTACTGTTTCTATTTGCATGTCGCTAAGGTGGTAATTTTTTGCAAGCATTTCAAGGCTGGCCTTGTTCTGTATCTTAAAAACAAAAATTGTTGCAATGTTTGAGAGCATATGGGCTTCGATGTCTTCTAGCATTTGTGAGGCAAGCACAGCACCTACACCATATTTCCTTCCCTCCCTTATCAGCGTTTCGAGAAGCTTATCCCTAGCAAGAAGCTTCCATGCTTCGTCAAGTATAACCATTGCTCTGTCTTTCCTCTTTGTTCCCCTCTTTCTCATATTTTCCACTATTTCAGAGAGTATGGCGCTAGCTTCCCCAACCTTTTTATTTTCATTTTCCAGAACAGAGAGATCGTAATACGCGACATTGCTATCTCCGCCAAGCAGGAATTTTCCTAAATCTTCTTTTGAAGCTCCAAGATAATTGGCGATCTCCCCATACTCTCCAGTTATGTCGATTATAATTATCTTTGTTTCAGAAAGCAAAGCACTTTTTATTATCAGAGACTTTAGGAAATAGCTCTTTCCGGAGCCTGTAACTCCTGTAACGAAGATGTGTGGATTTAGAAGCAGGTCTTGGTTGAATAGAAGAGGCAGGGAATAAGTTGAGCTCTGCCCCAGGAATATGCCCCCTTGCTGATTCCTAAACATGTGCTCCTCTGGAGAGTAAAAGATATTGAAAAAGCCCGAAAGCAAAGCAGAACCCATCTTTGTATAATAGTTCATATAATCACCTATGCTTCGCTCAGAAGCTCTTCGCCTCTTAATACCCTGTAATCTATATCAAGAGCATTTGAGAAAAGACCAGCAACATGCTCAAGATTCTTGTAAGAGGTGTTTGCTGCTTCAAGCATCGAATGAGATTCTGCCCTGCATTTTATCTTGAACCTAACGTTGAATGGTTTGTTGCCGTTTTTTATTGTATTTATCTCGTTTTCGATAAAGCTAAGTTCACGCTTTATCCTATTGAGGTTCTTGGCATCTGATTCCCTGGCATTCGAGAGCTCTATCTCTTTGATGTGCATCTTTGTTTCAAGGTCATCTATTATTTTCTTCTTGCTCAACTCCTCTATCTCTATCGAGAACTCGAAAGGGGTATGCACCTTCTCCAGCAGGGGCTGCATAGATGCGCTTATATTTCCCAACGGATTGTCTATTACCAGAAATGCAGCTGAAACGCTTTCGTATGCATCTCCAACCTTTCTTACAGCAGAAGACCCGTTGGCAGTGAGCTCGTATCCCTTGGAAAGAACAAGCATCCTTGAATTCTTAATTATCAGGTTATTGATCAGCTTTCCAGAATGGTAATATGCAGTAGAGAGAAAGACAAAAACAAGCGCTGCCAAAGCAATAAGAGAACTTCCAAACAAAAATGAGAGAGCCAATGCAAGCATGGAAGCTGCATAGAAGGCGTATGCAGTGGTTTTCTCCCCTAAGCTTTCCATCAAAGCACCCTCAGCTTGCCAAAGAAGGCTTCAGACCCCATAAGCTCAGCAAACTCCTTTATTGAGATGCCTGTAATGACAATGCTGAAAATTGGAAGTATGAAAACCTGCATTATAAGCGAAGAGACAAAGGAAAGAAGCGAATTTATCAATGAATTTACAGAAGAGAATATGCGGTTAGCATCGCTTTCTATGCTTGTAACACTGCTTATCCTTGTGCTGTTTGTAGCATTTATTGAAGAAATTATCTCGCTTTCAAGCGATGTCGCATTGCTTGAAATAGATACTATGCTCGAGTTGGCTGGGCTCGAGTTGTAAGAATTAAGGAGTACGGCATCGAAAAGATATGTAAGAGGGAACACAACGTATAGGCCTATTGCAACAGCTATGAAGAACCCTCCCAGCTTCCTTGTAGGGTAGAAAGTCCTGAGGATAAGACCTAGGGGCAGTATTATTGTTATTGCTGCAAGCGATATAAATATGAGGAGGAAGGCCTGCACAGATATGCTCACGGCTGTTGCTGTAAGAATGTTTATTATATACTGGATTTCATTTAGAAAGGGCTTGATTATGTACGAGAAGTTGAGCGTAAAAACAAGCAGGTTGACTTCCAAGGAAGCTATCGAACCGAGTATGGTGCTAAGAAGAAAAAGGCCTGAGAGAAGCATTGTTATTTTTTCAAGGAGGGAGATGTGCAGGCTTCCTGAAAAGGTATACGGCGTTGGACTCGCAAGATAGGAGTAGGCAAAGCAGATTGCCAGGTTATTTTGCATGTATCCTGGGCAGGAGAACCTGGAATTTCCGGGTATGAGTGAATTCATTGCCAGATCTATTACCCCATTGTTCATAAAAAGAACAAGAAGACCACCAACAAGCATGCCGTTTATTACTGATTGGTAAATCTCGTTTTTCCCGAATTCTCTGAGTTTTTTATCGTCGAAGGTGTAGCCCAATCCCAGAATAATGCCCCCTATGGATAGCATGATGCTTATAAGCAATACTGCTATGTTGAATCCGTAAAGGCCAAACGGCAAGGCGTACATGTATTCACTATCTGAGGGAATTTGATGATATGTTTGCAAGTAGGTGAGTTGATGCAAGCGCAAGGCTGTTTGATGCTACTGAAAGCACAGCAACGACTATTGCACCTATTATTATATTTATTGAGGCTGTGTGGAAGTTGGCTCTTTTGTCTGGCGGCAGTATCTGGCCTACGGCATAGAAGATGCCAGCAACAATAAACAAAAGAGCGCTTAGCATTGGCCCTATGTGCATGAGGAGCTGCTGTGTGTAGCTGAGGGTTGCAATTATGTCAAAAGAAAAGAAAGAACCTTTGACAACGCCCATGCCGAAAAGCACTATGAAGAGAGGCACCTTTGCCAATATGTCCCTCGCTACCTTATAGACTCTGTGTTTCTTCCCCATCTTATCACTTTTTACTTTAGTATAAATATTTTATTAAAGTAAATATATAAATACCTTTCTATAATAATATGAAGAATAGATTTTGGACCCTACTGATAGAAAAATATATATACCTTCCAGCCGATAAAATATGCAAATGCTCCTGCAGAGGATTTTATCCTTGGAGCATATCTTTTGGGTGTTATTATGAGAATAAGGCCGGCAAGGACAACTAGGAAATTAAACAGCCAGGCTTGGGCAAGATATTCAATAAAGAAGCCGAGAAAAAATTATATAAAGGCGCTTCCGCATACAAGCCTTCTTATATTCAGAATGGGCGTCGACAAGCCTGATTACGATATGAGGATGCTTCTTAGCTCAGAGCAGGACGTGCAGCTAAGATCGAATGCACTCGAGGCAGCAAGGCAGGCTGCTAACAAGTATCTTGAAAGGGAGATACCTAACGGATATTTCCTCAGGTTTATAAAATATCCGCACAATGTGCTTAGGGAGAAGCGCATGGCTACGGGGGCAGGGGCTGACAGAATCTCACAAGGTATGACCCTTGCATTTGGCAAGCCGACAGCGGTTGCGGCAAGGGTACATGACGGCGAGCCGGTATTTGAGCTCAAGACAGACTCAAGCAAAAGGAAGATTGCCTATATTGCGCTTAAGCGCGCTGCTTCGAAGCTATCAGGCACGTATAAGATAGTGACTGAAAAAATAGAAAAGGTAAGCGGCGAGGCAGCCTGATTTTGTCAGGTTTTTATAGCTGTAGATTCAATATAGGATAGTATGAAGGTTCTTCTCCAGTTTCCGGAAGGATTGAAGCAGTATGCGCTAGAGTATGCGAAGAAGCTAGAGGGAAAAGGCGACGAGGTAATAATCTCAGCATCTCCAAGTTTCGGCGCATGCGACCTAGCTATAGATGAGGCAAAGAAGGTTGGAGCTGAGAAGCTTATCCACTTCGGCCACGCGGAATTCATGAAAGTAGACTTCAATGTAGAGTATGTAGAATACAGGGTAGATGCCGACCTTTCGATGCTTGAGAAAAGCCTAGAGGAGCTGAGGCCTTACAAAAAGCTTGGCATAGTAACAACAGTGCAGCATGTCCAGCAGCTAGAGGAGATAAAGAAATTTTATGAGAAAAACGGAAAAGAGATTTTTATAGGCAAGCCTTATGGGCTCGCAAAATACAACGGCCAGATCCTTGGCTGCGATCCAGGAAGCGCGACAAGCATAGACAATGATGTAGATGCCCATATCTACTTCGGTGGGGGTCTTTTCCATCCGCTTG
>JBAMLQ010000050.1:0-5111 GCA_039793505.1 Candidatus Micrarchaeia archaeon | reverse complement strand
GAGCAGAAAGAGGAACAGAAAAAAGAGCAGTAGTTAGGTCAGTCGTTTATATTGAGTGCGTATCTTCCATTTACTTTTATTCCAAGCTTCTTTGCTATTTCTGATTTTTCTGCATCCAATACCACAACATAGCCGCTCCATTTTGTTGTGAGCTCTGTAGATCCGCAAAGAGGGCATACGTCGCCCTGCGATATTATGAGTCTGCATCTTTTGCAAGCTTTTTCTACCATTCAATCACTTTTTCTTTTGCTGCCTTTTTCTCTCTTTTTGTGGCTTTTCCTCTTCTAATAGCCACTCTTCCTTGCCAAGGCCTTCAGGCCTCATTGTTAGCGCTATCTTAGTATCTTTTATATTTGACTTCCAGCTTATTGTAGAGACCTTTGCATATACAACGTCTCCCTTTTTCAATACTCTTCCAGTGTTTCTTGAGCTGAGCACGCCGCTTTTTCTGTCAAAGCTTATGAAGTCGCTTGTAATCTGTGAGAGGTGCACAAGGCCTTCAAGAGGCCCTATCCTTACAAAGCATCCAAACTCAACAAGCTCGCTTACCTCTCCTACTACTACTTCCTCTACCTCGAGCTTGAATGTAAGCGCATCAAATGTCACATCGTGGTGCGTCGAGGGGTCGCCAGGAAGAAGATAGCCATCGCTTATGTCTCTGACATTGTATACGACAAGTATTATGCCCATATCCCTGTCAAGGATCCTTTCATACTTTTCCCTGAGCAGAGTCGTAGCAACCTTGTTTATATCCTCCCCGAAATAAGAAGGGGGTATGCTCAATGTATCCTTTATTGTATACTTATAGTACAAGAACTCACCACAGCAGCATTAGGTATAATTTATTAGAAAACAATATAAATAAATACCATACGCACGTTGCTAGGCTACCTTATTTTGCCATTTCTGGCAAGCGTAAAGACCTTTGCTCCTTTTTCTTTCAATGCCCTCTTAAGCTTCGTATCGTTTGTGCAAACAGGCATCTCCATAGCCTTCTTTTTAAGCCAGTCATCTACATACTCTTTTGATTCTTCCAACCCTATATCCTTCTTCTTAATCTTCTCCAGCGCAAGCTTCGCATAGCCTCTTTTCCTCGAGCTCGAAGAAGCCATCTTCTCAAGCTCCATAATGACGCCTTCTGAAATTATGGGCCTGTAGCCCATAAGCTTGAGCACATCGAATATGTCGATTTTGTTCTCGTACCCAAAAAGTATAGAGCTCGTGTCTACCGCAATTTCCATGCTTTCTTATAAGATAATAAAGCTTAAATAAACAGAAGAGAAACTTGATATTATGAGCTTAGAAAGTGCCATAAATATACCAGCATTCGAATTCTCAAAATGGATAGCGAGCCCTTGGCTCAACCTCTTGATGCACTATATCGGCGAGAGTTTTTTGATAGTAATACCCCTTGTCTTGCTTTATATGTATCTCAGGAGGGACAAGAATGTTTTCTCGTTTGTCGCTCTTTTTATAGCCCTTTACATAGTTGGCGAGGTAATAAAGCTTATTGTAAGGGAGCCAAGGCCGTGCAATGTGCCAAACCTTTCATGGATAAATAGCATGGGCTGCGAATCAAGCTTCTCTTTTCCAAGCAACCATGCAACCGTTCTTACTGGTGTTGCACTCTTCACCTCATCTTACAGGTACTTGAGGATCCTTTATGTCATATGGCTTTTGCTTGTACTCTTCGGAAGAGTATACCTTGGCTTGCACTACCTTACAGATGTGATTGCAGGGGCAATAATAAGCCTTGCTATTGCATGGCCCGTATACAAATACTATTCGAAAAGGATAAACAATTCGTTTGCAAAGATATTTTGCAAGCTATTCTATGGGCTAAAGCTCTGTCCGAAAGAGTGGTTGCATGAATGATGATGCTGCTGAGAAAGACGCTATAGCACTTGAAATATTGAAGAGCTTCCACACAATCGCTGTTGTTGGATGCTCAAGAGAGGAAGGCAAGCCAAGCCACGATGTGCCTGCTTATCTGCAGAGTGTAGGGTATAGGATAATACCGGTAAATCCGTATGCAAGCGAAATACTGGGAGAAAAAGCTTACAAATCCCTGCTAGAGATAAAAGAGGGCGTAGATGTTGTTGATGTTTTCAGGCCTGCAAGAGAGGCGCTTAGCATAGCGAAGCAGGCAGTCGAGATAAAAGCAAAGGCGCTTTGGCTTCAGGAAGGAATCTTCAGCGACGAGGCTGAGGCCTATGCAAAAGAGCATGGCCTGCTTTTTATTGAGAATAGGTGCATGATGAAAGAGCACTACAAGTTTGTGGGAGAGGGTAAGCTCTAACTAGTTCAAGACAATTTCTACCCTTTTATTGTGCTTTCCCTTGTTCTCGAATTTGCTCAGCTTAATTGTACCGATTTCTTTTGTATTCTTTACATGCGTGCCTCCATCAGCCTGCATATCAAGGTCCTTTATCTCTACCACCCTTACCTCATCAAGATTTTTTATGAGCTCCTTTCCTGTTTCTGTCCTTGCAAGCCTCTCTATTTTAAGCGCCTCCTCCTTTGGTATGAATCTAGCAATGACATCATGCCCTTCGCTCGCTACCTTGTTGGCTTCTTCAAGTATCTGCTCAGCTTTTTCTCTATTCAAATCCGGCATGTCTATGTCTATCCTCGCCCTGTCTTCATATATCTGCCCGCCTGTTAGCATACCAGCACTGTAGTTCTTTTCTATAACCGCATCAAGGAGATGTATTGCTGTGTGGTAGCGCATGAGCTTGTACCTCCTCTCCCAATTTATAATACCTTTTACTGTATCCCCTTCTTTTGCATTTATTTCTTTGTCAAGCACATGAACTATATCACCGTCTTGCCTCACATCTATTACATTGTATTCTGCGCCATTGTATATTATTTTTCCTGTATCGTTTGGCTGCCCTCCACCTGTTGGGTAGAACAAGGTTCTGTCCAGGATAAGCTCGTTTCCTTTCGAGCTCACCACTTTTGCCTCAAACTCTTTCGCATACATGTCCTTCCAGTAAAGCTTCTCTGTCATGCAACCACTCTAAATATTTATATTTTTCAATCCAATTTATTTATATCTATAGTCCCGTCGTCTAGCGGCCAAGGACGCAGGGCTTTGGACCCTGCTACGTCGGTTCGAATCCGGCCGGGACTAGTAATCCTTTTATCTTTTTCATGAAAAATAACATTGTGATGAGACGAGGTATTTCTGAGTAGTGATGAAAAGAGAGTCGTCTGATCTAATAGCTTTTTGCAAAATTCACCATATATCTTGCTTCCTTGCCGCAGTATACGCACTTCCCATGCAGATCCGATTGGTCAAAAGGTATGTTTGAGGTTTTTGCTCCAGTCTCTTCCTTTATCTTTTCTTCGCACTCCGGATTTCCACACCATGGGGCATGCAGTATGCCTTTCTTTGTTTTTAGTGCTTGCTTGAATTCTTCATATGTATCAACATTGTGTATCATGCCCTTCATGAGATCGCTCGCCCTGTTGTAGAGATTCTTCTGTATGTCATCGAGTATTATATCTACTTTTTCAACAAGGTCTCTTAACGAGGCCTCTGCCTTTGCGCCAGTGTCGCGCCTTGCAAATACTACACTTTCTTTCTCGACTTCCTTTTGCCCGATCTCTATTCTTAGCGGCACACCTCTAAGCTCCCACTCGTTGAACTTGAATCCTGGAGTATAGCCCTCCCTGTCGTCAAGCTTTACCCTGAACTTTTCGCCAAGAATAGCATTGACCTTTTTTGCAAACTCCATTATCTTTTCCTCCTTGCCTTTTGCTATGATTGGCACTATAACAACCTGTATGTATGCAATTTTTGGCGGCAGGACAAGCCCCTTGTCGTCGCTGTGAACAGCAACCATCACGCCAAGCTCCCTTGTCGAGATTGCAAATGTATTTTGCCACGCATACTTTGTTTTGCCATCCTTGTCTAGGAATTTTATATCAAAAGCTTTTGAAAAGTTTTGCCCATCGTTGTGGAAGTCTGGGCCTTGTATCACATAGCCATCTGGCATTATATGCTCAATGCTATATGATGCCACTGCACCTGCAAACTTCTCATTGTCGGTTTTTCTTCCAGGTATGCCGGGCAGGGCAAGATATTCCTTCAATATTTTCTCCCACAGGCTCATTATGAAATCCTTCTCTTTCTCTGCCTCTTCTCTGCTTGCAAATACGGTATGGCCTTCGCACCACAGGAATTCCCTTGTCCTGAGAAGCGGCGTAGGATGCTTGAACTCCCACCTTACAGCATTGTTCCACTGGTTGTATCTGAGCGGAAGATCGCGCCATGACCTTATCCATTTTGAAAAACTCGGATACATTATCGTTTCTGAGGTAGGCCTTACTGCAAGCCTTTCTTCAAGCTTGCTTTTCCCTGCATGGGTCACCCACGCTACCTCGGGTTCGAATCCAACAAAGTGCTCCTTCTCCTTCTCTAGGAATCTTTCTGGTATGAACAAAGGGAAATAAGCATCTTCTATGCCCTCTTTTTTGAACTCCTTGTCGACTGCATTTGAGATAATCTGCCAGGCCATATAGGCTGGTGGCTTCAATATTATCATGCCAGAGACAAAGCTGTAGTCAGCAAATCCAGATTTTGTTATCACCTCTGGGTACCACTCTTCAAACTTCTCCTTCTTCGAGGTCATGCCTATGCTCTTCTCGTTTTCATCGCTTTTCAAGAAACCACCTATTAGATATTATCAAAAAGATTTATAAAACAAAATACCTATTATTTACGATTCCATGCTAATGGGAATAAAAAGGATTTACGACAAGACTGAGATAACTGATGGCAAAAGAATTCTTGTCGATGCTCTCTGGCCGAGGGGGGTAAAGAAAGGCACAGCAAACATAGACCTATGGTTCAAGGAGATAGCTCCGAGTGCAGAGCTCAGGAAATGGTTTGCCCATGATCCAAACAAATGGGAGGAGTTCAAGAAGAAATACTTCGACGAGCTTGACAAAAACGAGCATGTTGCAAAGCTTCTTGAGCTTGTTAAGAATAACGACGTTACGCTTGTCTATGCTTCGCGGGACACCGAACACAACAACGCCGTTGCGCTTGCAGAGTACATAAAGCAAAAGCTAGAAGAGAAAAAGTAGCTATTCGAGAATCG